>CAKZOY010000532.1 GCA_937138275.1 uncultured Chloroflexota bacterium | reverse complement strand
CTCCCCCTCGCTCTCCTCCCCACTGGGCCGCGCCCGCGGGGAGGGGGATTTTTGTATGGGTTTTGGCGCTGGCGGCCTTCGGCCGCCAGCGCCAAAACCCATAATTTTCTCCCCCTTCTCCCCCGCCGCGGCGAGGGAGAAGGGGGTTGGGGGGATGAGGGGGCGCTAATATCCCCATTACCCGATTAAATCGTAAAGGTTCAAAACGGCGGAGATGAGGGGAAAAGGGTGCTTAAGCGCCCTTTTTGAACTCAGCCTGACCGTTTATGGTCAAGCGATGCACTCTGACAAAGCGGGGAAGAAATAGATTTTTTGATTGGGCGGCTTCGCCGCCCAATCAAAAAAATCTTCTTTTTATCCCTTGCCCGCTGGAGGCGAAAAAACCTGCCCATGCAGGAATTCCCCCGGGCAACCGTTGCGCCACCCGAAAATCGCTCTACACCCGCGCCCGCAGCATCTGCCAGACTTCCCGCAGAGTGGGGCGTTTCCCGTAGATGAGCAAGCCGATCTGGAAAAGTTTCGCCCCCAGCCATAGCGCGGCCGGTATGGAAAGGAGCAGAACGAGAATGCTCCCCACGATGTCTACCCACGGCACATCCCCCAGCGGCACCCGCAACATCATCATCGTCGGGGCCGTCAGCGGAAAGAAACTGAACACCCGGGCGATGGTAGCATTCGGGTTCATCATCACAAAACTGGCCAGCATATAGGGGATGACGGCAACCACCGAGAATATCCCTGCCAGTTGCTGACTCTCCCGCATTGTGGTGCCCAATGCTCCCACGCCTGCCATCAGGACCGCGTAGAGGGTGTAGCCCAGCAGATAGTAGACGATACCAAGGACAAAGATATGGATGGGGAGACCGGCGACCCCCGTCATCGCCAGCAGGGAGATCGCCCCTCCGCCGAATCCCCAGGCGCTCAGCAGCCAGACCAGTACCTGGGTCAACCCCAGCGCGCCCAGCCCGATGACTTTGCCGGCCATCAGTTCCGTCGGGCGGACCGACGAGATGATGATTTCCACCACCCGATTCTCCTTCTCCTCTGCCACACTCTGCAGGAGATAGCCCGACGATGCGAAAATGGTCATCACCAGGAACAGCGAGAGAAAGTAGGGGATGATAAAGGTGAATAAAAATCCACCTGTACGCTCAGAGCCGGTCCCCGAAATGACGCGGGACTCTATCCTGGCCAGTGGGACAGCAGCACGACGTTGCAAAGAGGGCTCCACACGCCCGTCCAGGAGATGCACAACCATAAATCCCCGCACCCGCGTGGAGTCGGCGATCACCGCTTCACCGAAACTCTCTCGGGTCAACGCCGTCACCCGCCCGCTCTCCAGGTAGTCTTCGCCGATGACCATCACCGCGCGCAGTTTGTCGGCGCGCAGATCGGCCTCTGCCGCCTCCGGACTCTCATACAGGACGAAGGACTCCTGGTACTCCGGCAGGATCGGCGTGAAGAGACCGCTCCCATCCACGATGCCGATTGGCTTTTCCCCTCCCTCCAACTGACTCTCCAGCCACTCCCCCACCTTGCTGGCCTGGGGAGCAAGAAACGCCATGAAAATCAGCACGATCAACCCGATAACCGGGATAATCGCCGTCATAACGATAAACCCGGTTCGGCGGACGTTGGTCAGATATTCGGTCCGGGCAATGGTCCAGACTTTGCGCCAGTTCATTGAGGGCCTCCTCGTCAAGAGCCGGTCACAACCTGTACGAAAATATCCTCCAGCGGTACTGGAGAGACCTCAAACATCTGAATCTCCGCCCCGCTATCCACCAGAGTCCGCAAGACGGATTGAGGGGAGACCCCTTCGGCCAGGTGAAGAATGTGCGCCCCATTGTCCTGTTCTACAGAGATCACGCCGGGGAGGCCTGCGGGGATGGCCGACGACTGAACCCGGACAGCGTGCGGGGCAAACTGATGTTTGATCTCCGTCAACGGACCGTAGAGGACAGAGCGCCCCCGGTTGATGAGGAGAATGCGGTCGCAAAGCGCCTCCACCAAGTTCATCTGATGGGTGCTGAGGACCACCGTTTTCCCTTCCTGCGCCAGGTCGGCGATGAATCCCTTGATCCGCTCCACGTTGACCGGGTCCAACCCCTGGAACGGTTCATCCAGAAAGATGAGGTCGGGATCATGGACGACGCTGGCGATCAACTGAAGTCGCTGCTGCATTCCCCGACTCAAGTCGCGCACCTTGCTCTCCGCCCGGTCCTCCAGCCCCATCTGCCCTAAGAGGGCATTCGCCCGCCGCTGGGCCGTATCGCGGTCCGTTCCCTTCAACTCGGCCAGATAGGCCAGCATCTCCAGCACTTTCCGATTCCGGTACAGCCCGCGTTCCTCGGGCAGATACCCCACCCGATGTTGCGCGTCCCCCGGCCGTTGCCCCAGGACGGTGATACGTCCCTCATCGGGTGGAAGGATGTCCAGGACCATCCGGATGGTGGTGGTCTTCCCGGCACCGTTTGGGCCCAACAGGCCGAAAATCTCCCCTTGGTCCACCTCAAAAGAGAGGCCGTCTACAGCGACGATCTCTCCGAATCGTTTGGTCAGGTTTTCCACTTGCAGGATCATAGATTGGCCTCCGCGCTATGATTGCCCTTAACCTCTCCGTAAATTGACGCCGGTTACTCCAGGGAGCGCAAAGCAAGTGCGCTCTCAAATACTCTGGAAGACATTTCTCCCAACTTTTCGGTGCCCGGAACGGATGGACCCGTGAGATCTCCGTCCTTGCTGAACCCTGTAACGGGTGAATAGTCACTGAAACTGCCCGCCCCCCCATAAACCGATACAACAGGAAGCGGATAATGTACGCAGGTCATCCTCGGTGAATCCATGCTCTTGCAATCTTCTGGCATCACAGAGACACTTTCTGAAGTGGTGCGTCCACCGACACCCCGGGTCATGTTCCAGGATGCGGATCAGGTTTTCAAGCGCCGCAATAAGGGCATCTAATTGCGCCCGCCGGTCAAGAGGCAAAAGCGTCAGGCGGTCCGACAAAGTATTACTCCTCCGCCAGGACGTAGGCAAAAATGAGCGGCGCCACGATGGTGGCGTCGGACTCTATGATGAAGCGCGGGGTATCTATCCCCAGTTTCTCCCAGGTGATCTTCTCGTTCGGAACAGCACCGGAATAGGAGCCGTAACTGGTGGTGGAGTCGCTGATCTGGCAGAAGTAGCCCCAGAGAGGGATATCGGTCCAGCGCAGGTCCTGCCGCATCATCGGGACGGAACAGATGGCGAAGTCCCCGGCGATGCCGCCGCCGATCTGGAAGAACCCCAACTTCCGGTGGGCCGACTCCCGCCGGTACCAGTCCGCCAGGGCCATCATGTACTCAATCCCGCTGCGGACGGTATGGATATTGCGGATGTCCCCGCGGATACAGTAGGCCGCATAGATATTGCCGCAGGTGGAATCCTCCCAGCCGGGGACGAAGATGGGCAGGTCCTTCTCCATCGCCGCGTAGACCCAACTATCGCGCGGGTCAATCTGATAATACGGCTCCAGTTTGCCGCTGCGCAAGAGGCGGTAGAAAAACTCGTGGGGGAAATACCGCTCCCCCTTCCGGTCGGCCTCCAGCCATTCCTCCAGCAGGACGCGCTCAATCCGGCGCATCGCTTCTTCTTCCGGGATACAGGTATCCGTCACCCGGTTCAGATGCCGTTTCCAGAGTTCCAGTTCATTCTCGGGCGTGAGGTCGCGGTAGTTGGGGATGCGGACGTAGAAATTGTGCGCCACCAGGTTGTAGAGGTCCTCCTCCAGGTTGGCGCCGGTGCAACTGATGGCATGCACCTTGTCCCGCCGGATCATCTCGGCCAGCGAGAGGCCCAGTTCGGCGGTGCTCATCGCCCCTGCCATCGCCACCAGCATCCCGCCCCCCTCGGCGACGAACTGCCGGTAGGCCTCCGCCGCATCCACCAGCGCCGCCGCGTTGAAGTGGCGAAAGTGGTGACGGATAAACGCTTTCACTTCGCGGGTATACTGCATGGCTCTCCTTTCATCAACAGCGCGTACGAGATGGCCTTGTACGTCAGTTTCGCCGCCGCAAACTCCGCCGCGTGCAGGCCGGGGACGGGGGCCAGTTCCACGCAATCCATCCCCACCACCGTCCCCACACGGGCCACCGTGCGCAGGACATCCAGCGCCTCTGTCCAGGTCAGGCCGTCGGGCTCGGGTGTGCCGGTGGCCGGGATGACAGACGGGTCCAGCCCGTCCACGTCTATGGTCAGGTAGACGGTGCGCCCGACGAGGCGCGCGGTCAGTTCTTCCGACCAGTCTCCGGCGTGGACCTCTTCGGCGTACCAGACCCGCACCCGGTCGGGGTGGGCGCGGGCGTATTCCACCTCCTCCGGGCAGACGGAGCGGACGCCCAGTTGCAGGACCTGCTCCACCCCCGGCGTCTCCAACAGCCGCCGGGCGACGCAGGCGTGGCTGTACGGGTCCCCCTCGTACTCCGCGCGCAGGTCGCTGTGGGCGTCTATCTGGACAACAGTGAGAGGGCCACCCCGCGCCTTCAGGAGTCCTCGCACCAGCCCCACGGTGACGGTGTGCTCTCCGCCCAGCCCGACCAGCAAACGACCGCTGGCGGTCCGGCGGGCGGATTCCTCCGCAATGACCTCCACCGCCCCGGCCGCGTCGTCGGGCAGAGAAAGGGGCGGCAGGGTGTGGACGCCGTACTCCAGCGCAACCTCGCGGCCAAACTCCCGGTCGTAGAGTTCTACCTGCTGGGAGGCCTGGATGATGGCGGCCGGCCCGCCCCGCGCACCGCGGCCGTAGGTGACCGTCAGTTCCAGAGGGAGCGGCAAAACCAGAACTTGCGCCCGATCCGGAGCACAGTACGGTTCCGGCAGGCCGAGGAAGTTATCCGGGATCACCCCATACCGGCCCCCTGCCCTTCAAATCAGCACCGCGGCCGCAACGACCGTCGTCCAGACCCCGCCCGGTTCGGCCGTCGCCGCCATCGCGATGCTGGTGGAATCCACGATCTCACCTCCCATCGCGTACTGTTCTTTGCGCTCGTTGTAGTCCCGCTCCGGATCAAAGGGAATGCCCAGGGTGGTCGCCAGCATAGTCGCGGCCAGGTCTTCGGCGTAGTCGGCGGCCTCCCGCTCCGTCTGGCCGAACGCATGATGTTCGGAAAGGTAGCCGTACTTGGTCGGGTCGGCCGGGCGAGCCATTCCCACCGCCGCGGCGATCCGGCGGCCCGGCTCGTTGGTAGACATCTCCGCCAGAACAACGAAGACCACCTCGCCGGGCTGGAGCAGCGCCAGACCCTCCTCCCGGGTAATGACCTGGCAGAACGGCGGGAAGATGGAGGAGACGCGCACCAGGTTGAACTGGGCGATCCCGGCCTCCCGCAGAGCCATTTCAAAACTGGTCAGTTGCTGTTTATGGACCCCGATGCCACGGGTGAAGAACATCTTGCGCGGGATCAGTCGCATCCTTTTTGCCTCCTTTAGTCACGGATTGCGACCGGGCATCGGCGGTGGGGCGGATCGCTCGCCCGCCGCTCGGTCGGCCCGTATTATATCACAAAATGGGGAACGCGTGGTTTGGGCAGCGAATCATTTCGGGGGAGCGGCGCGCTCGCGAAAAAAGAGAGAGTGGGGTTTGTAGGGGCGAATTGCCGCGCAAGCCCAACCCGCAACAAGGCTTGACAGAAACCCCCTTTTGCCGTAGGATGAGAGCGATTCTACGGGGAGATGAGAAGATGAGCGTGGATCGGATTTTAGCCATAGACGTCGGCGCCGGGACCCAGGACATCCTGCTCTGGGAAGCGGGTCAGCCGATGGAG
>CAKZOY010000531.1 GCA_937138275.1 uncultured Chloroflexota bacterium | reverse complement strand
AAGGCCCGGATGTCGTCCCCGGTGATCGTGCGCGGGGGCGATTCTATCTCCTCGCCGATGACGATTTCCTCAAAGTACCGTCCCCGTTTTTCCATCCTCCTCTCCTTCCAGGACTGCGTTCAGGGCCCGCAGGGCGACTTCCACCATCCCGTCGTCAGGGGGACGGGTGGTGAGGCGCTGCAGGGCCAGGTTCGGCGCGATCAGCGGGCGCATCCAGGGCCGGTCGGCGCGGCGCGCGCTCCACTGCATCCACTCGTAGGCCAGGCCGACGATGACCGGGATCGCCAGCACCCGGCTGACGACCCGCCAGAGGATCGGCAACTGCCCTAGGGGGGCCAGTACCAGAACCGAAAGGACCACCACCGTGAGCAGGAACGATGTGCCACAACGGGTATGGGCAGTGGAATGGGCCTGGACGGCCTCCACGGTGAGCGGGACGCCCGCCTCGTAGGCGTTGATGGTCTTGTGTTCGGCACCGTGGTAGGCGAATACCCGCTGAATATCGGGCAAGAAGCCCACCGCCCAGATGTAGCCGATCACCAGGAGCAGCCGAACCAGCCCTTCCAGCAAACTGTCGGCGAGGGGGGAGAGACGGACGGGGAGCAATCCCACCAGCACCGACGGGAGCACCATGAAGAGACCGACGCCCAGGGCGATCCCGATCAGTCCGGTGACCCAACCGGCTGCGCCCTGAAAAGCGCCCTTTTTCTCCTCCTCGCCCAGGGCGACGTCGGCGGACCACATCAGGGCGCGGATACCCAGCCCCAGGGCGTCCCAGAGCATTATGAGGCCACGGAGGAGGGGCAGGCGGGCCAGAGGGCCCCGGTAGATAGCCTCCTGGAGCGGTTCGGTGCGCAGGACGATCTCCCCCTGCGGGTTGCGGACAGCCACCGCCGCGCGGCGCGTCCCCCGCATCATCACGCCTTCAATGACCGCCTGTCCACCGTAGCGGCGGGGCAGGTCGGAGTTATTCCAGGTCGTACTCCACCCCCAGTTCGGCAGCGATGGCCCGCAGGTCGGCGGCGACTTTGGGGTTCAGCGGGATGCCCTCCCGCAGGTAGCGTTCGGTCGCCTCAAACTCTTTCTCCCCGTGGATGTAGATACGGGTGGCGCCCTCGGCCTTCGGGGCGTCCTTCAGCCGTCGCTGCAGGTCGTCCATCGCAGCCTTGAATTCGTCCACGGGCAGGAACGCGTCTACCCGCCAGGCGCCGAAGAAGTGGCCCAGGTTGGCGGGGAGGGGCTTGCCGTCGGGCGTCTTCGGGTAGACCAGGTCGGCGTAGGCCGCGCCGGAGAGGACGGCGCAGAAGACGTCCACCCACAGGGCCAGGCCGTACCCCTTGTGCCCGCTGAGGAGTTCCCCTTCGCCGCCCAGGGGGAGCAGCCCGCCGCCGGCCCGCTTTTTGAAGTTCTCCAGCACCCGACCGGCGTCCTCCGTGGCGATGCCCCGCTCATCGGTGGCCCAGCCCAGGGGCATGGGTTTCCCCAATCGGTGGTAGACCTCCAGTTTGCCCCGCGGGACGGTACTGGTCGCCATATCCAGGACGAAGGGGCGCTCTTCCCCAGCGGGGGCTGCCACAGCGATGGGGTTGGTTCCCAGCATAGCGTTGCGGCCAAAGGTCGGGACGACCAGGACATCGGCGTTGGTCATAGACATCCCGATGCAGTCGTGCTCCAGGGCCATCATCGCATAGTATCCGGCAATGCCGTAGTGATTGGAGTTGTAGACCACCACGAACCCGGCGCCCACCTCCCGCGCTTTGCGGGTCGCCATCTGCATCGCGCGGTAGGAGACGGGTTGCCCCAGGCCCGCTCCGGCGTCTATCCGTGCCGTCGCTGGGGTCTCGTGAACCACGCGCTCCTGGGGACGGGGGACCATCATGCCGGTCTGCAGCCCCTCCACGTACCGGCGCAGCCGGGCGACGCCGTGAGAGTCAATCCCGCGCAGGTCGGCGGCGACCAGGACATCGGCGGTGATGCGGGCGTCCTCCTCGGAGACGCCCAGTTTCTGAAAGACTCGCTCACAAAAGGCTTTCAGGGGCTCTGCCCAGACGCGTACCGCTTCGGTCATCGTTTCCTCCGGAAGAATGGGGGTTGTTGGGAGCCACAGAAACGCACAGAACGATGGCTACGGTATTCGGAGCGCCTGCAGGAGCACGCGGACGGCGCCCTCTACGTCCTCCCGATCCACCATCTCGCTGGGGGTGTGGACGTAGCGGCAGGGGATGGAGAGGCAGCCGGACGGGATGCCGGAACGGACCAGTTGGGTCGCCGCGGCATCGGTAGTGCCCCGCTCCAGCACTTCCATCTGATAGGGCACACCGGCGGCCTCTGCCGCCTGCACCAGCAGGTCACGCACGCGCGGATGGGCGATCATCCCGGCGTCCTGCACCTTGACGGCCGGGCCCTTCCCCAGTTCCACAGCCATGGGGCGGCTCTCCGGCGTATCGCCCGTCCCGGTCACATCCACCGCGATCGCCATCTCCGGCTCAATGCCGTATGCGGCGGTCATCGCGCCGGAGAGGGTCGTCTCCTCCTGGGCGCTGAAGACGAAGTAGACGTCTCCGGCGACGGGTTCTATCTGCCGCAGCGTCTCCACCAGAACGGCGCAGCCGATACGGTCGTCCATCGCCTTGGCGACCCACCGTCGGCCCTGGGCGGCGAATGGGCGCTCAAAGACAGCCGCGTCGCCCACCCGGACGGGGCAGTCGGCCCGACCGGTCGCCCCAACGTCTATGTACAGTTGCTCAAAGGTGGGGGCTTTCTGGGGGTCTTCCCGTTTCTCTACGCCGATGACCCCCAGAGTGCCGTTCTCAAAGCGGACGCGCGCGCCCAGGCAGGTGAGGGGGGAGACACCGCCGATGGGGGTGAAGCGCAGAAATCCCTTCTCGTCAATGTGGGTGACTATGACGCCGATCTCGTCCATATGGGCCGCCAACATCCGGCGCGGCTCCCCTCCCCTACCCTTTTTGACGGCGACCAGGTTCCCCAGGGGGGTGACCCGGATTTCGTCGGCGAAGGGTTCCACTTCGGCGCGCAGGACGGCGCGGATGGTATCCTCAAAGCCCGAAGGGCCGTAGGTTTCGGTCAGTTTGCGGATGAGGTTTTCCATAGGAACTCCTGTCACGTTTTACGTTTTACGTTTTACGTGTTGCGTATGTTGTCCGGAGTCAGGCGAGCCAGGGATTCCCGCATCAGGCGGACGGTGTTCTCCAGGTCGGCCGGGTCCAGCAGACTCAGCGGGCTGTGGATGTAGCGGCAGGGGACGGCAACGGTGGCCGAAGGGACGCCCTCGTGGGCGCGGTGGATGGCCCCCGAGTCGGTGCCGCCGACCCCCGGCTGTTTGAACTGGTACGGGATGCCCAACGACTCCGCTGTATCTACCAGCAGGCGGACCAGGCCGCGGTGGGCAATGAAGGTGCGGTCCATCACCGTGATCGCCGGCCCTTTCCCCAGTTCGCTGGTGGGGCTGACGTCCTTCTTGCGGGGCAGGTCATCGGCGATGGTGCCCTCCAGGGCGAAGCCACAATCGGGATGGGCCGTGTACGCGGCCACGCGCGCCCCGCGCAGCCCCACCTCCTCCTGGACGGTGAAGACGGCGTAGAGGTCGTGCGGGAGGCGGTCGCCCCGCACCAGTTCGGCCAGCACCGCGCAGCCGGCTCGGTCGTCAAAGGATTTGCCCTTGACCAGACGCCCAACTTCCCCGAAACGGGTAGCGAAGACCATCGGGGTGCCCAGGGGGGCCAGTCTCTGGGCCTCCTCCTTGTTCCGGGCGCCGATGTCCACCACCAGGTTGTCCACCCGGACCACCTTATCGGCCTCTCCCGCTTCCAGCAGGTGGACGGGTTTGAGGCCGATGACGCCGGGGATGCGGTCGGGCCCCACCCAGACCAGGGCGCCGGGGAGGACGCGGTCGTCTATGCCGCCGATGGGGCGGACGCGCAACCCGCCCGATTCATCGTGCCCGACGACCATCAGGCCGATTTCGTCCATATGGGCGGTGATCAGGACCCGCAGGACCTGGGGGGCCGTACCGGCCCGGTAGGCGTGGAGGTTGCCCAGCGCGTCCACCCACAGGCGGTCGGCATGGCCCTCCAGCGCCCGCCGCAGCACCTGCCGGACCTCTTTTTCGTGGCCCGACGGGCCGAAGGCTTCGGAGAGTTCTCGCAAGAGATCAATCATCCGTCCCTCTCATTGGGTTGGATTGGTCAATCAAAGTATCCGCGATCACCCAGCCACCTTTTCAGGGCATACGTCCAGAGTTCCCGGTCGTGCGGCGAGCGGAAGCGGATATGCTCCAGGTCGCGCGCGATCTGATGGGGCGTCAGGTACTGCCAGATTTCTTCCCAGGGGGCATATTCCAGGATGCGCCCGATCAGCCAGCCGCGCTCGGTGGGTGTCCCTTCCTGCAGGATGCGTTGGACGTCCTCTGCAGAGAGGTCATAGTCCCAGAGAGAGGAAAGTCGCTGCATCCTACCCTTCATCCTCCCAGCGGGGCCGAAAATCGGGCTCCAGCGACGCGGCCAGGAGGGCCAGCAGCCGCCCCGCCCGCTCCACGTCCTTGACCGCCACTGTCTCCACCGGCTGGTGCATATAGCGAAGGGGGATGGAGACCAGGCCGGTGGGCACCCCCTCCCGACTGACCTGGATGGCCCAGGCATCGGTGCCGCTGCGGCCGGGGATGGGGTCTATTTTATAGGGGATTTCGTGTTTGTCGGCCACCATCTTCAATCGCTCCACCACGGCGGGGTGGAAGTTGGGACCGACGCCGATGGTCACCCCCTCGCCCAGGGGGAAGGAATCCTGGTTGGAGACACCCGCCTGGCGGCCGAAGGTCACGTCCACCGCGACCGCCATCTCCGGGGCGACGCCGTAGGCGGCGGTGGTGGCGCCGTAGAGCCCCACCTCCTCCTGGACCGTCGCCACGGCGACGACGTCCCAGGCATGGGCGGTGTAGGAGAGATGCTCCAGCGCCAGGGTGACAACAGCCACGGAGACGCGGTTATCCAGCGCTTTGCCGGTCAGCAGGCCGTTTTTCAACTCGGTCGCTTCCCGCCGGAAGGATATGGGATCGCCGACGCGCACCAGGGCCTTGACTTCCTCCTCGGGCAGTCCCACATCCACAAAGTACTCCTCCCAGGGGAGGGTTTTATCCCGCTGGTCGGGGGGCAGGACGTGGGGCGGGCGCATGCCGATGATGCCGGGCAGGTCCTTCTTCCCGTGAACGGTGACTTCCATCCCCGGCAGGACCCGCCGATCGGTTCCGCCGACGCGGGTGATGCGCAGGAATCCCTTTTCTACGCCGGTCACCCGCAGGCCGATTTCGTCCATATGGGCCGCCAGCATCAATTTGGGACGGGGTTCGGAACTGCTACCCTGACAAATGGCCACCAGATTCCCCAGGCCGTCTTCCCGCAATTCGTGCACCAGAGGGGTCCAGAGTTCTCGGACCAGGGCCCGCACAGGGGTTTCCACGCCGGAGAGGCCGGGGACTTCGGAAAGTCTCTTCAGGAGCGATACGGTTTCCATCGGGTCTCCTTGGGAATCTCCGCGGCCGGGAAGAGGGGCATCCCGGTCGCGGTGCGGATCAGGGAGAAGGCGGCGTCGGCGTCTCGGGAGTCGGCGTGTCCGTCGCCGTCGGTGTGGACGTGGCGGTCGGTGTAGGGGTCTGCGTCGCCGTCGCCGTCGGTGTGGACGTGGCGGTCGGTGTAGGGGTC
>CAKZOY010000530.1 GCA_937138275.1 uncultured Chloroflexota bacterium | reverse complement strand
ATCCTCCAGCACCTGGAAGAAACCGACCCGTAATCTGCAATCTGCAATTTGCAATCTGCAATCTGCAATTTAGAATCCGCAATTTAGAATCTCCATGCGAGTCGTCACTGGCAAAGCGAAAGGCCGCAAACTGAAATCGGTGCCCGGAGGCGGCACCCGCCCCATTACGGATCGGGCCAAGTCGGCCCTGTTCAGCATCATCGGGGACCGGATCGTCGGCGCGCGCTTCCTGGACCTTTTTGCGGGGACGGGACAGGTGGGGATTGAGGCGCTCAGCCGGGGGGCGGCGGAGGCGGTCTTTGTGGAGCAGGGCCAGGCCGCCCTGCGCACCATCCGGGAGAATCTCGCCCTGACTGGGCTGGCGGGCTCGGCGCGCGTCATCCGGGCGGATGTCTTCGCCTTTCTCCGCCGGGAGCCGGAGCCCTTTGATTATATCTACATCGCCCCGCCCCAGTACCAGGGCCTCTGGGCGGCGACGCTTCAGGTCCTGGACGCAACCCCGGATTGGCTGGCCCCCGATGGCTGCGCGATTGCGCAGATTCACCCCCGGGAATACCAGGACCTGCTCCTGGGCCATCTCGCTCTGACCGACCAGCGCCGCTACGGGAGCGTGATGCTCTGCTTCTACGCGCGTCAGTGACGGCTGCGCGGTCGCCGATCCGTCGGGGGAGATGATGCGGGGGCGGGGCGGCCGAAGGCCGCCCCGCCCCCGCAGCGCGTCATTGCAGGCCCGATGGGTTTCTCCGCCATCCCCTCTGCCGCACCGGGATCTCCGCCGCAGGCCCGATGGACTTCTCTGCCCTCCTCCCTATCGCACCGGTGTCTCCCGCCGCAGGCCCAGCAACTGCATCCACCGCCGCCAGCCGGTCCGCCACTGGAACGATCGCGCCCGCACTGTGCCGACAATCCCGTACGGCAGGAATACAACGATCAGCACAAACGCCGCTCCGAAGAGCAGCGTCCAGATGGGGCCGAAAAGCCGGTTCAGCCAGTACCCCAGCAGGTGGACAATCGCCGCTCCCAGCACCGGCCCGGTCATCGTGCCAACGCCCCCCACAATAGTCATCGCCAGGACGTCAATGGTCGTCCCGACCCCCAGCACCGCCGGAGTCACGCCCAGGTTGTAGACTGCGTTGAAGCACCCGGCCAGCGAGGCCAGCAGGCCAGCGGCAATCAGCGCCACCAGTTTGTACGTGAAGGTGTTGTATCCCAGCATGGCCGCCCGTTGTTCGTTCTCCCGAATCGCCACCATCACCCGCCCCGTGGGGGAGTTCACCAGCCGCCGGGCCGCCAGATAGGCCACCACGAAGAAAGCCAGCGTCAGGAAGTAGAAGCGCAGCCGATAGTCGGTGGGGCTGATCGCCGGATGGACGTAGATACCGTGGAGGCCATCATCGGCGCCGGTGTACTGTCGGAAGTCCCCCGCTTCGGAAAGGATGTAGAAGAACTCGGCGAAGGCCAGGGTGACCATAGCCAGGTAGACCCCCCGAACCCGCAGGGAGAGGGTGCCGAAGATCAAACTCTGCAGGACGGCGACGAGCACGACCATCCCCAACGCTGCCCACCACGGCCAGTGGAAATGCTTCAGCAGGATACCGATGACGTATCCACCGGTCCCATAGAACATCGCGTGCCCGAAGGAAAGCAGGCCGGTGTACCCCAGGAGCAGGTCGTAACTGATGGCGAAGACGGCCAGAATCAGCATCTGGATGACCATCCCCTGCCAGAACTTGGCGGGCCCGGTTTCGGTCAGCCGCGCCAGACGCTCCAGTCCCCGGACCTCCGGTGGCAGGGCGTCCGGTTTCCCGATGGTCAGCCCGGCGGCAAAGGGAAAGAGGACCAGCACCGCCAGGACGGCCAGTTCCCATTTCCATTTGCCCAGTGCGAGAGGGAGACGGGTGATGAGGGTTTTCATGCTCACTCCTTCTGTCCGAAGATTCCGGCCGGCCGGACCAGCAACACAATGGCCATAATCAGGACGGTGGAGGCGCGGGCGATGGCGGGGGATGCCCGCAGGACCTGCTCCGTCCAGGGCAGGGGAATGCCTCCGGTGACCAGGACGTCGCCGAAGGCGCGGGCCAGTCCCAGGATGATGGCGCCCACGGCGGTGCCGATGTAACTTCCCATCCCGCCGATGACGACGGCAATGAAGGCCTGCAACTGGAATGCCCCGCCCATATCGGGATAGACGCCCACGAAAGGAGCCGCCACCACCCCTCCCAGCGCGGCCAGGGCCGAACCCAGGGCGAAGACCAGGGTGAATACTCGCCGGACGTTGATGCCCAGCGCCTCCACCATTGCGCTATCCTGGACCCCAGCCCGCACAATCATCCCCAGGCGGGTATAGCGCAGGAGAATCCAGACACCGATGAGGATGACCAGTCCGATGAGGATAATGAAGAGGCGATAGGTGGGAAATGCCCGCCCCAGCACGTCTATGGAAGAACACCGTTCGCTCAGCCAGGCGATCAGGTTGGGGGAACGGCAACTCTCGGCAAAGAGGGAGGGCACTGCCATCGGAGGCCGTCCCTCTTTCCCCCAGATAGCCCGGACCAGTTCCACACCGATGAACATCAGTCCCAGGGTAAGCACCAGTTGGGTAACGGGCCGCCCGTAGAAAGAGCGGATGAAGACCGTTTCAATGAACACCCCCAGCAGGGCCCCTGTTGCCGCGCCCGCCAGGAGGGCCAGCACGAAGCGGACGTCCACCGACAATCCCAGCATAAAGCGCTCGGCGGGGTCGCGCGTCCAGAGCACTATAGCGGCGACGGCCGAGAGGATCAGGGAAACGACCAGCGTTTTCCAGAAGGGACCGCGCGCCTCCAGACGTTTCTCCCGCACCAGAACGGGTCCCAGGAGCAGTCCTGCGACCATCATCCCGACCAGGCGGACGGCCATGTGGGAAAGGGGTTCCTGGGCCTGGGCCGTCGGCACGGCGCCGCCGGTGGCGGTCGGCTCAAAGGCGATGAGACGGTTCAGGGGGAATCCGCGCGTCCCCCAGAAGAGCAGCCCCACCGCCAGGAGGGCCAGCAGGACGGAGGGGGCGATACGGGAGAGGATGATGCGAAGAGGAGGGGCGTCGGCGGGAAGTTGCCGACGGCGGGCCTCCCAGGCCCGCAGGGGCCGGCCGATGTAGACACCGACCAGGGCCCCCGCCACCACCATCAGGATGAGCGGCAGGGTGTTGGTGAACAGGCGGGGGTTACCGAACAGGCTGTAGCCGATGTAGGCCCCGATCATAAAGATAATCCCGTGGGCGAAGTTCAGCACGTCCATCAGGCCGAAAATCAGCGAGAGGCCCGCCCCCAGGAGGAAATACAGGGCAGCCAGGGTGAGGCCGGAGAGCACTGCCGACGTGGCCCGCACGGGCCCCAGCCAGGCGTAGCCGACGCTGATGAGAAAGACCACAATGGCAATAAAGGTCAGAGTGGCCCGGTATTGTTTGAGCATCTTCTCCCCCTATATCGTCGCCCCCAGGTAGCGGCGGATGATTTCGGGCTGGCGCAGCAGGTCCTCCATTGCGCCGCTGCGGACGGATCGGCCGTCGTCTATGATGACATAATTTTTCGCCAGACGGCTGGCCATCTGGAAGTTTTGCTCCACCAGAAGGACGGTGACCCTCTCAGAAAGTTGCCGAATAGCCTCCATCAGTTCCTGGATGATGATGGGCGCCAGACCCTCGCTGGGCTCATCAATAAGCAATAACTGATTGTCAGGCACCAGGGCGCGGGCGATCGCCAGCATCTGTTGCTGACCGCCGGAAAGGTGTCCGCCGGGAAGCCGGTATAGCCGTTTCAGGTCCGGGAAGAGGCCGAAGATAAAATTAGCCTTTCGGTCCAGGTCTCCCCGCTTGCGCTCGGCGATTTTGAGGTTTTCGGCCACCGTCAGATTGGTGAAAATCGCCCGGTTTTCGGGGACGTAGCCGATGCCCATCGCGGCGATTTCGTATGCGGGGCGGCCCTGAATCTCCTGCCCGGCAAAGACCACTTTCCCGTTGCGGGGTGGGGTCAGCCCCAGAATGGATTTCAGAGTGGTGGTCTTTCCGGCACCGTTGCGCCCCAGGATAGCGGTGATAGTGCCCTCGGCGGCCTCCAGAGAGACCCCCTGCAGGATATGGAATTGACCAATGAAGGTATGGATGTCCCGGACTTCCAGGATATTGCCCATCACGCGCCTCCTCCTGGAGCGATCTCCATCTCCCCCAGATAGGCTCGCTGCACCTGCTCGTCCGCCGCGATCTGGGCAGGGGGACCTTCCGCCAGTACGCGTCCCTGGTGCATCACGGTGATGGTATCCGAAATCGTCATCACCACGTCCATCTTGTGCTCTACCAGCAGAATCGTTCGGCTATTCTCTTCCCGAACCCGGCGGATGGTTTCCACTAACAGGGGGATTTCCCCTGCAGCGACCCCCGCCGTGGGTTCGTCCAGCAGTAACAGGTCGGGGTCGGAGGCCAGCAAAATAGCGATCTCCAGTTTCCGCTGGTCACCGTGGGTAAGGACGCGGGCGGGGATGTGCTCGCGGCCGGATAGCCCGACCTGCTGAATGACCGCCCAGGCGCGCTCCTCGTACTGGCGAAAGCGGCGGTGATGGGACCAGAAGCGCAAACTGTCCTTCCCGCGCGCCTGGGCTGCCAGACGGACGTTTTCCAGGACGGTCAGGTTGGGGAAGATGTTGGTGATCTGGAATGAACGGCCGATGCCCAGGCGGGCGATGCGGTGCGAGGGGAGACCGGTAATGTCCCGTCCGCGGAAGACGACCCGACCCGCGGTGGGCTTCAGGACACCGCTGATGAGGTTGAAGAGGGTCGTCTTGCCCGCGCCGTTCGGGCCGATGATCGCGTGGAGTCGACCGGCGGTCACCTGGATGGAAACATCATCCACTGCTACCAGTCCGTTGAACTCTTTCCGCAAATGGTGGGTCTCTAAAACGATCTCCGGTTTCACAGGGACCTCGCAGTTCTGGGTTTTATCGGTAAACAAGCAGACAAGGGAACAGGCCGTAAGGATGCCCTGTAGGTGTTGATTCTCATAAAGTGTATCCCATCCCTTGCCCTGATGGAAGTCCGAGCGTTCGTTTCGAGCCTTCTTTGTTGCCAGGGATTCCCTATCCCCCTCTCCCCCTTGCCCTGACGGGCGGGGGAGAGGGGGAAAGAGAGGGGTTTTTTGGGGCGGCGGCGAAGCCGCCGCCCCAAAAAACCCCATTTCCATTCCTCCCTCCCCGTGCGGCGAACGCCGCAATGCTCCGGAGTGGGCTTGAAACCCACCCCATAGGTGGGTTTCAAGCCTCACCCCTACAGCCTGGAAGCGAGACAGACACGGTCTACGGACAACGGTCTTTGTAGGCGTCCGGGAGCAGGCAGGGCGGCGCCGCCTCTTCCGGAGCGAACTCCCGAATCAGTTCCACAAACCGGAATTCGGGGTCGGTGACGCTGACCAGCCGGACGTAGTAGAGGGGATAGAGGCAGACGTGGTCGTAGGGACGGATGATGTATTTGCCGTTGGGACCATCAAAGGAGAAATTGTCCTCGTAGACCTTGATGAGCGCGTCGGCACTGTGGTCCCCGTTGGTCCGCTTCAGCCCCTCCACGGCCATAATCGCGGCCGCCATCCCACCGGCGGTGAAGAGGTCGGGTGGCGTCCCGTAGACCTCTTTGTGCCGCTTGACCAGCCAGTCGTTCACCGGGTTCTTGGGGAGGGTGTAGTGGTAGACGATGATGCCCGTGGAACCGATGGCGTTGGCGTAGCCCGCTGCCAGGGTCTGGTTATCGCCAATCCCAGTGCCGACGATCATCTGGTCAAAGACGCCCAGTTGCTGCATCTGCTGGAAGAGGGGCACGAAGCCCGCCCCGGCCCAGGTGATGATGAGGACCTCCGCATTGGCATCCAGCACCTGCTGCAGGTACGGTGTGAAGTCGGTGGTGTCAAAGGGGATAAAGATAGAGCCACATTTCTGTGGATCGTCGTTGACCGGGAAGGTCCCGCCACCGGCTTTAACCACCGCGTAGAAGCCGCAGGCCGAGCCCCAACCGAAGGCGTAGTCCGGGGCAATCTGGACGAAGGTCTTCCCCAACTCCAGCAACCCCAGGCCCATCACGACGGCGTCCTGGTAGTTGGTGCGGCTGGTGCGGAAGGTGTAGGGATTGAAGTTTTTGCCGGTGATGTCGGTGGCGGCGGCCGGTTCGGCAATGAGGATGATTTTGTTCTCCATCGCCACCTGCTGGACGGCCATCGTGGCACCGGAACTGGGCGCGCCGACCAGGAGATGGACACCTTCTGCCTCAATCAGTTCGCGGGCCAGGCTGACCGCCTTCTCGGGGTCGCTGGAGGTGTCTTTGATGATAACCTGGATGGGGCGTCCTGCAACCTCCATTTTCCCTTCGGTGGCATACTCCAGGCCCAACTGGAAGCCGCGCTCCAGCATCGGCCCGTAGATGGCCAGCGCCCCGGAGTTATCGGTCAGCAGGCCGATCTTGAGGGGCTGACCCGCAAAGGGATATGCGGGTGTGGCCTCCTCTGTCGGCTTCGGTGTCGGTGTGGCTGGGACAGGCGTCGGTGGCTGGGTGGGGGGCGGGGTGGTGGGAGGCGGCGTCGGCCGGCAGGAAACCAGCACCAATGCCAGCCCGACCAGAATGACCAGAGATAACCGTACAATGCTCTGCACTTTCATGGTTTCTCCTCCTGATGATTGGATTCGCTGATTCATCGGATTGGACTCTCCTTCGTCTCCCCGATATGCTCACCTCCCTTTCGCAGAGTTTTTGGTCAGAAAACCGAGAAGAATGGAGTTAAAGACCTGCGGTTGCTCCCAGCACGTGGCGTGGCCTGCCCGCGGAATGATGTGGAGTTCCGCTCCGGGGATACGATGGGCAATCTCCTCAGCAAACGCTCGTCCTTTCAAAATGTCCTCTTCGCCGACGATGACGCAGGTCGGCGCGCGGATTTCCCCCAAGCGATCGGTGATATTCAGGTTCAGAAAGGCCTCACAGAGGCGGATAACGGCAGGATAATCCAGCAAGGCGTACCGCTCCAGTGCCTGAGCCATCAGATCAGGGTGCTCACGGATGAAACGCGCGGAGAAATTCCAGGGGACGGTCGCACTGAAGAAGGCGCGAGCCTCACCGGTGCGCGCAGCGGCAATCCACCCTTCCACCACAGTCCGCAACATCGGTTCTACATGGCTGACGGCATCGGCGACGATGAGGCTGCGAGTTCGCTCAGGATACCGAAGGGCGAAAACCATGCTGATCTCACCGCCGTAGGAGATGCCACCGATGTGAGCCCAGGGGATACCCAGCGCATCTAAGAGCCCCGCCAGGTCGTCAGCATGCTGCTCCATCGTGTATGGTCCGGGGGGGTGATCCGATTGCCACATTCCCCGGCAGTCGTATAGGAGAAGGCGATAGTGGCGGGCGATCACCGGGACCTGAAAGGCCCAACTGGCCGTACTCATCAGGATGCCGTTGGAAAGCACCAGCATCTCTGCCTCTTCCGGGCCGTGCATCTCGTAGTAAAGGTTCACATCGTTTACCTTCACCCGAGGCATCGCTCAATCCTTTTGCTTTACGTCGTGCGCCAGCACCAGCGCTAGCCCGTCGCAAATGGTCTCTCCGGCCGGATTGTGACAAACGGTACGCAGGTTGACCAGTTCCTTCTCCGGCCGCAGTCGGACGATCTCCACCGAAGCGGTCAGTTCCTCACCCGGATAGGCCGGATGCAGGAACAGGAATCGCTGTTTGAGGTAGTTGGTGCCCGGGCCGGGAATATGCATCCCCAGCAGGCAGGAGAAAAGCGCGCCGATCAGCCCTATGGGGAGCATCGGACGAGCAAGTCCCCACTGCAGAGCGATAATAGCATCTGTGCAGAGCGGGTTTCCGTCCCCGGTCAGGGCCATGTAGGCTCGCACCTCTTCTTCGGTGAAGATGCGAGTGAGGCTGGCGCGCTCGCCCAGGCGGAATCCCTTGAGAAACTCCCCCTCGCTGGGAGGCCAGGAAAGGGAGTTGACATCGGGCGGACGGGCCCAGGCTTCCTCCGGCGTCCGGCACACCATCGCCTTGCTCTCGCAGCCCAATTCTCCCCCTGGCCGAATGACCACTCCATGTACTTCCGCCCACCCATTATCGGGATAGGTCGCCGTGATTTCCGCTTCAACGGTCACCTCTTCCCCCGCATATGTCGGCGTCGGGAACATCAGGTCCTGCTCCCGAACCCATAGCGGTCCAGGAAGCAGTTGCCCTACCGCCCCCAGAATCAGCCCGTACAGAAATATCCCGTGGGCCACCGGCCGACCGAACCGGCTCCGGGCGGAGAAATCCGGGTCGGTGTGGATCGGATTGTCATCCCCGCTGAGACAGGCGAAACGGCGGAAATCCTCCAGGGTGAGAAGCCGCGATATTGTCACTTTCTGTCCTGCCGTTAGCATTTCCGAAGTCCTCGTCTTTCCGAATGTGCCTCCAAACCGCTGGCGGAGTTCAGTCTTGAGCACTTTGCCCGCAGGATTGCGGGGCAACCGGTCCACAAAGACGACGGATTTGGGGATTTTGTAGCGGGCGATCTTCCCTTCGCAGAAGCGAATTACCTCCTCTTCGGTCAGGGTGTACCCCGGTTTGACCACTACGATCGCCCGGCCGACCTCGCCCCAGCGGGGATCGGGCACTCCGATTACGGCAACCTCTGCCACCTGTTCCATCTGATAGATGACATTCTCCACCTCTGCCGGATACACGTTCTCTCCACCAGAGATGTACATATCCTTCCAGCGGTCCACAATGTAGTAATAGCCGTCCTCGTCCACGCAGGCCACGTCGCCGGAGTGGAGCCAGCCGGCCTCAATGGTCTCAGCGGTGACCTCCGGCATTTGCCAGTAGCCTGGGGTCACGCCAGGGCCTTTAATGAGCAGTTCGCCTTTTTCGCCAGGCGGGACATCCCGCCCTTCCCGGTCCACGATGCGCACAGCGACGTGCATCTGAGGCTTGCCCACCGAACCGGCCTTGCTCAAGGCATGCTCTCTGTCAATGAGGAAGACCGTTGGACCGGTTTCCGTCATTCCGAAGCCCTGCTGAATGATGATTCCGCGCTGGGCATACCATTCCAGCAGGTGCACCGGCATTGGTGCTCCACCACAAGCCCAGGAACGGACGCGGGAAAGGTCGTATTTCTCAAAATCAGGATGCTGGCTCATAAAAAGATACATTGCCGGAACTCCGAAAAAGGCCGTAGCCCGTTCGGAGAGCAGGCGCAGCGTCTCGGCGGGATCAAAGGCCCGCTGGATGATAGCCGTTCCTCCGACGTGAAAAGTCGGGTTCGGGTACAGGTTCAGTCCTCCGGTGTGGAAGGTAGGCAGCGCGTTCAGGGTCACGTCCTGAGAGGTCAGGTCAATCGCTATGCCGATGTTGATGGCGTTATAAAAGACCATCCCGAAGGTCTGGATAACACCTTTGGGCCGGCCGGTCGTTCCGGCGGTATAAAGGATGTGCCAGATGTCATTCAGGGGGCGATGTGGCATCACAACCGGAGTGCCACTGGCCTGGGCCAGGGCTTTCTCATAAGCCCATTTCTCTTCCGACGCTTCCTCGCCCAGAACCATCCGCTGGGGAATCCCCACACGTTGTCCCAGTTCTCGGGCTGGTTCGGTAAACTGTGGGTCGTAAATCAGCGCGCGGGCATCCGCATCCCGGAGGATATATTCCAGTTCCGGGAGGGCCAGCCGCCAGTTGAGAGGAACCAGGATGGCCCCGATCTTTGCACAAGCGTACAGGGCCTCAAAGATTTCGGCGCAGTTCGGTGCCAGAATAGCAACCCGCTCACCGGGGCGTTTGGCCCATTCGTCACGCAGAAACTCAGCAAGACGGCTGGCGCGCTCGTGGAACTGAGCGTAGGTGAACCGACGGCCTGTCGCGACATCCTCTATCGCCCATTTGTCCGGAGAGATTTCCGCCCGTTTCGTCAGCCAGTCAAAGGTGAACACGCTCATCCTCCCTGCAGAAATGCGTGAAAGGCGGCGTTGAACTCCTCGGGCTTTTCAATGAAAGGAGTATGCCCACAATCGGGGATGACGACCTCCCGGTAGGTGCCGCCGTTGGCCTTGTATCGCTCCAGGACAGCGCGGGTCTGGTCCAGCATAGGTTGAGGCGGGCACTCCTCCGGTCCGGGCCAGCCGGGGACGAACCCCAGCGCGCCCAGAGCAGCGATGTCCCACATCGCCGCGTTGGAGACGACCAGGTCATCGGCGCCGCGAATCCAGAGGATAGGGGGCTTGGGGGAGATGTCCACGATCCCGCTGGCGTCAAAGTACTTGCGGCTGAAGGCGTTAACCACACCGCGCGTCCCCGGCGCGGCCCCCGGCCAGTGAGGGGACGGAACGAAGTCGCCGGGATACCAGTCCTCCCCTACCCGCAACGAGAGCATCGCGCTGAGCAGTTCTTCCTCGCGCCGGGGGATGAAGGGCGGTTTGAAGTAGAATTGGCGCATCACGTTGCGCGGGGAGACAGGGTTATCGGTGCCCCGATCCCCCTCCTTCAGCAGACGCACAAAGTCGGGGTTGACGCTGGCGGCCCCGGCCGGCGCGCCGTCGTCGTGGCAGGGAACGCCATCCACGCCCTTGCTCCCGCTGTAGCCGTAGGGAGACATAGTGTCCACCAGGGTGATGGATAAGAGGTCTTCGGGATAGGCGATGGCGTATTTCATCACGATGCCGCCACCCATAGAATGGCCGACGATGTGGAATTTGCCCAGGCCCATCGCCTCCACCAGCGACCGGATGTCTTCCATCATATCCCCCAGGCCCAGGGTGGCATCTACGGGAAGCGGTTCGGTGTCGCCGTAGCCCCGCATATCGGGGGCGATCCCCCGAAATCCCGGCGGCAGGGCCAGCATGGTCTCTTCCCAGAAGGTGGCCGAAGAGCCGTTGCCGTGGACGAAAAGGACGGGCACACCGTCCTCGGGCCCCGCTGTCAGGACATGTATGCGCAGTCGGCGGGTCTGCACCATCTGGGATGCGATCCCTTCCAGGGTGGGAATGCTGCTCATGGGTTCCTCCTTTCAGGTGTAAGGCGTAAAACGTAAAGCGTAAGTAACTGTTCAGCCGCTCATCATTTTTTCACCGCCGAGACGCAGAGGATTCCCAGAGAGATGATAGAACTCTTCGCATCTCTCTGTGGTTTTTCTCATCAATACGAAGGGCACAAAGATTTAAATTTTTCTTCGTGTTCTTTGTGTCATCCTTTGTGCTTTGTGGTTATCTACCACAGAAGAGCACAAAGGGCACGAAAAATTATTTCTCTTTGCGCTCCTCTGTGCTCTCTGTGTCTCTGCGGTTTTTTCTAACCATCACAAAGGGCACAAAGGACCACCCTGGCTGAATAGATTGACAATGGCAAATTTTAAGTTATAAAACAAAAATTGACAGCTGTGCCCTTTGAAAAGGCCGCTGGCAGGGCAAAAGCCAACGGGCTATCGCCTTGGCGGCGCAAAATGGGCGGTTTTCAGCCCCCCTCACCCCCCTCACCCCCCTCACCCCCCTCTCCCCCTTGCCCTGACGGGCGGGGGAGAGGGGGGACAGAGCTATCTTTTCTCCCCCCTCCCCGTGGGGTCGTAGGGGCGGACGATCCGTCCGCCCTCAACGGGGAGGGGGGCAGGGGGGTGGGGCCTCACCAGGGGACCTCTTTCGGCCGGAAGCCGAATTGGGTTATACCATTTATACTTTTAACGCAGAGTTTGTCATTATAATTTAGAATCTGCCATTGTCAATATAGTTACGGGACTTTTTCCCGGGCTGGACCGCCCTTTCCGATCGGCGGAAGAGACGAATGGGCATTCTCTACTCCTTTGCAAACCGTTCCCGTAACTCCCGTTTGAGAATCTTTCCTGCGGCGGATATGGGAAGACTATCCAGAAACACCACCCGTTTGGGCACCTTGTAGCGGGCGAGGCGTTCCTGCATGAAAGATAACAGTTCCTCTTCGGTGGCAGTCATCCCAGGCTTCAGCACCACGCACGCCAGGCCCACTTCTCCCCACTTCGGGTCGGGCACGCCGATCACTGCGCACATGTGGACGGCGGGATGCTGGTAGAGAACAGCCTCAATCTCCACCGGATAGACGTTCTCCCCGCCGGAAATGAACATATCCTTCTTCCGGTCCACGATGTAGAAATACCACTCCTCGTCGTAGTAGGCCATATCTCCGGTGTGGAACCAGCCCTCTTCGTCCAGCAGCGCAGCGGTGGATTGCGGGTCTCCGAAGTACCCGGAGCAGATGGAAGGCCCCTTGAGCACCAGTTCGCCGACCTCTCGGGGGCCCAGGGGACGGTTGTCGTCGTCCACGATGCGCGCGTCCACGAAGAAGTTGGGGCGTCCGATGGAGCCAGCCTTGCGGACCGCGTCCTCCGGTGCCAGGGCGAAAATGCCCGGACCGAATTCGGTCATCCCGAAGCCCTGTTTGAAGCGGATGCCCTTCTCCCGGGTGTACTGCTCCACCAGAGGGACGGGCAGGGGAGCGCCCCCACTGGTGCAGAACCGCAGCGACGAGAGATCGGCCTCGGCCCAGTTGGGAGCCTGGGTCATCATCTGGTACATCGTCGGCACCCCGCCGAAGACCGTCACCCGCTCCCGCTCTATCAGGTGCAGCACCCGCGCCGGGTCAAACTGGCGAATGAGGATGGTCGTCCCGCCGAGGATAATCTGGGGCAGGGTGTAGACGAAGAGGCCACCGGTGTGGAACATCGGGAAAACGTTCAGGTAGATATCGTTGTGGGTCAGGTCGTGGATGACGGTGTTGAGGGTGTTCCAGGCGATCATCCGGTGGGAGACCTGCGCCGCTTTGGGGAAACCGGTGGTGCCGCCGGTGAAGATGAGGGCCGCGATGTCCTCGTGGGTGACCTTCTCGCAGGAGACCGGGTCGGCGGGGCTTCCCTGCAGGACGGTCTCAAAGTGCAGACTGCCCGAAATGCCCGGCCCCTCAATGTGAAGGTAATGCCGGATGGCGTGCCCGGTCCCCCGGATGTTCTCCTCCAGTGCGGCGACGGTTTCCCGGAAATCGTCCGAATAGATGAGCACGGTGGGAGTGACCCGGGCGACGATGTCCGCCAGTTCCCGCCAGTGAAGGCGCCAGTTGAGGGCGGTGTGGATCGCCCCCAGTTTGGAGCAGGCGAAAAAGCAGTCCAGGTGCTCCACGCCATCGCGGGCCAGAATGGCTACCCGGTCCCCTTTCCGGATGCCCGCCGTATCTTTCAGCCAGTTCGCCAGGCGGTTGGCCCGCTCGTTCATCTGCCGGTAAGTCAACCGCCATTCGGGGGTCTTCCCGGTGTCCACGATCGCCAGTTTGTCGGGGCTATAGACTTGCCGTCGGTGCAGGTAATCGCCTACGTACATCGGTTCTCCTCACAGCGTCCATCGCCAGACCGACGCGGCCATACTGATGCCGCCGCCGCTGGTACAGAAGACGATGACATCCCCGCGCCGGGGGCCACGCCTCTGAGCGATGGCGTCGTCCAGTGCCATCGCCACACACGGGGAGCCCGTATAGCCCCACTTGTCCATCACCCAGTGCGTCTTCTCTATCGGCTGACCGAGAAGTTCCATCATGTACTCAATGGTGCGCAGGTTCAACTGGGTGAACAGGAACAGGGCGACGTCGTCTACCGTCAGCCCAGCCTTTTCCAGCGCGCCGCGGATGAGTTGGGGCCAGTATTCGGTGTTGAAAGTGCGGGGGAACTTTTTGACGAACTGGACCCTCGGCGGGCCGTATGTTGCCAGATTCTCCGGGGTACAGGGACGGAAGGCGCCGCCGGTGTAGATGCCCAGGGCGTCGTGGTGCTCTCCGCGAGCCAGGAACTTGCTGGCGAGGAACCCCGGCTCTTCTCCAGCGCCCAGAATTACGGCGCCTGCGCCGTCGGCGAAGAGATTGGCCGTCTTTTTGTCTTTCAGGTCTAGAAAGCGGCTCATACCGTACCCGCCCGCTACCAGGATGTAGCGGATGGTGGGGTCCGTGGCGATGTAGCGGGCGCCCTGGTCTAGCGCAGTCACCCAACCGGCGCAGGCGCTGTTGATGTCCCAGCAGCCGGCGTTGACCGCGCCCAGTTTGTACTGCACCACCACCGAGGTGCCCGGAGAGAGATAGTCCGGCGTGTCGGTGGAGAGGATGATGAGGTCCAGGTCTTCCGGGCGTAGGCCCGCCCGTTCCAGCGCCCGGCGACTTGCCTCCACCACCAGGTCCGATGTCGTCTGGTCGGGCGTCATCCATCGCCGCTCCCGGATGCCGACGTTCTCTATGAGCCATTCGTTGGTCGTCTCCCCCAGAATCCGGTCTATTTCCTCATTGGTGATGACCCGTTCCGGGACGTAACTTCCGGTGGAGAGAATTTGAGCGTAACGGGGCATAGAACTCCTTGCGTGAAACGTGATAGCGTAAAACGTAATGGCGTAAAACGTAGTGATGTAATACGTCTTTACGCTTTCAAAAACTCCAGCAGCGCCTCCACTGTTGCCTGGGGGTCTTCTATGGGGAAGACGTGCCCGACGCCGGGGAGGATTTTCACCCGCGCGTTGGGGAGTTGGGCAGCCAGAAGTTGGGCGTTGCCCGGCGGGACCACCCGGTCGTGCTCGCCGAAGAGCACCAGCACCGGGCATGTGATCTGGGAAACGCGGCTCTCGGCGTTGTGGGTCGCCCCGGCCATTACCTGGGCCTGGTACTGCGCGGGCGGGACGGGATTGGTAAGGCGGTACTGGATAAGTTCCTGCACCACCTCGGGATGCCTGTCGGCGAAACCCGGCGCGCAGGCAATCTGGATGCCGCGCCGAACCAGTTCCACCGGGTCGCCGTCCCGCTTGGTCAGCACCTCCAGCGCCTCCGGAGTGATGGGGATGACGTTGGAGCCGCCGTAGGTGGTGGAGGCCAGGACCAGCCGCTCCACCAGGTCGGGGCGGGCCAGGGCCAGTTCCTGGGCGATGAAACCTCCCAGCGAATGACCCAGGACGCAGGCCTTCTGAACTCCCAGCGCGTCCAGCAACCCGGCCGTATCCGCGGCCATCATCGCCGTGGTGTACGGGCCGGGGGGCTTGTCGCTCTCCCCCGCCCCGCGGTTGTCAAACGTAATCACCTGAAAATGTTCGGCCAGCGGGGGGACGATTTTATGCCAGAACCACCCGCCGTACCCGACACCGGAGATGAGCACCAGCGGGGGACCATCCCCGGTGACCTCATAGGCAATTTGTACGTCACCGACCCGCACTTTCTGGGCCACAGTTCCCTCCTTATCTGCCGTACTGCTCCGCCAGGAGTCGCTTGTCCACTTTATTGGCCGCAGTCTTGGGAAGTTCGTCCACGAAAATGACCGATTTGGGCACTTTGTAGGACGCCAGCCGCTCCCGACAGAAGGTGATCAACTCCTCTTCGGTAGCCTGTGCGCCTGGCCGGAGCACGATGATCGCCCGGCCGACCTCGCCCCATTTCTCGTCCGGGACGCCGATGAGGGCCGCCTCCGCCACCGCCGGATGCGAATGCAGGATGCTCTCCACCTCCGCCGGATAGACGTTTTCCCCGCCGGAGATGATCATGTCCTTCAACCGGCCCACGATGTAGTGGTACCCCTCTTCATCCCGCATCGCCAGGTCGCCGGTATAGAGCCAGCCGTCCCTAATCGTCTCCGCCGTCGCCTGGGGGTTGTTCCAGTATCCAGCGAACATATGAGGGCCGCGGATAATCAGTTCCCCCACCTCGCCTGGATCGCAGTCGGTGCCGTCGGGGCGGACGATGCGGACGTCAATATGCATCAGCGGGAATCCCACCGATCCCGGCTTGCGCTGGGCGTCCTCCGGCGGCAGCCAGAAGGTGTTGGGACCGGCCTCCGTCAGCCCGTAGCCGGTACGGAAGGGGACACCCTGCGCCCAGAACTTCTCAAAGACGGGCATCGGGCAGGGCGCGCCCCCGCTGATGACGATTTTCAGATGGGAGAAATCTGCCTCCTCCCAGCGAGGGTGCTGCTGGAGCATGATGAACATCGTCGGGACGCCGAAGAAAATCGTCACCCCGGCATCCCGGATCAGGTCAAAGACCTGGTCGGGGTTGAAACCCTTGCAGACGATGCTGGTCCCGCCTACGTACACCAGCGGCGCGGTGAAGACGTTCAGGCCGCCGGTATGGAAGAGCGGCGCGTTCAAGATGGTGACATCGTCGGCGGTCAGCCCCCAGGTGATGATGGTGTTCACGGCGTTGGCGGTGACAGCGCGGTGGGTAAGCACCGCGCCCTTGGGCAACCCCGTCGTCCCGCCCGTGTAGCAAATGACCCACGGGTCGTCCCAATCCAGGTCTACTTCTGGAAGCGGGTCATCGGAGAACTGATCCCGTTCCTGAAAGCGCATATCTCGCCAGCCGGCCTTCTGATCCAGCGCAATCCAGTAGCAAATAGAGGGGACGGAGTCCCGCAGGGCGTTGACCCGTGCGGCGAACTCGCTCCCGTAGATCAACGCGACCGGCTCTGCTTCCTGGAGCATCCCCTCCAGTTCGTAGGCGGTCAGTCGCCAGTTAAGCGTTTGCAGGATGCCGCCGATCCGCCCCAGCGCAAACCACAGGTCCAGGTACTCCACGCAGTTGTGAGATAATATCGCCACCCGGTCGCCCATGCGGACCCCCAGCCCTTCGGTGAGGAAACGGGCCGTGCGGTTGACCGTCCGACTCCATTCCTGGTAAGTGATAGAACGGTTACCGTTGAGGGTGTCTATCAGGGCCACTTTGTTCGGCGTCAGTTTCTCCCGTCGCCCCAACCAGTCTCCGACGATCATTCGCGCCTCCTATGTGCCGATGACGATGCCCCCGTCTACCCGAAGCACGGCCCCGGTGATGTAACTGGCCTCGTCGGAGGCGAGGAAGAGGTAAGCATTAGCGATGTCTCTGGGATCGCCCAACCGTCCCAGGGGGATGCGGGCGCGCATCTGCTCCAGGATTTTCTCCGGCATCTGCCGGACCATATCGGTGAAAATGAAGCCGGGGGCGACGGCATTGACCCGGATGTTGTAGCGGGCCAGTTCCCGCGCCCAGACTTTGGTCATCCCGATAACGCCCGCTTTGGTGGCGACGTAGTTGGTCTGCCCAATGTTGCCGTCTATGCCCACGACCGACGAGGCATTCAGGACGACGCCGCCCCCGCCCTGAATCATATAGGGAACGACAGCCTGGGTGCAGTTGAACACCCCTTTGAGGTTGACAGCGATCACCAGGTCAAAGGCCTCCTCGGACATCTGACCGACGACCTGACCGTCTTTATACTTAACCAAGAGGGCGTCGCGCAGGATGCCGGCGTTGTTGACCAGGACGTCAATCCGGCCGTAGCGGGCCGCGACGTCGTCCACCCAGGCCTGAACGGCCTGGCGGTCGGTGACGTCCACCCGGTAGAAGGCGGCATCGGGCCCCAGTTCGGCAGCGGTCTGGCGGCCCAGTTCCTCGTTGACGTCGCAGATGACGACTTTCGCTCCCTCTTCGGCGAAGCGGAGGGCGGTGGATTGGCCGATCCCCGCTGCTCCGCCGGTGATGAGGCAGACGCGGTCTTTGAGGCGCATACTATTCCTCCGTAGCAGGATGGGTTGAGGGATCCGTCCGGACTAGGGTCTCCCCCTCCGGGGCGATGTCCACGTAGCGGGCGATGAATTCCAGAGCCTCCTCTACGTGGACGAAGTGGACTTCCTCCTTGCTCTGGACGTGGCGGATGACACCGTACCAGGGGCGGGAGGATGGAGAAGGGCCTGATTCCTGGGTGAATCGCAGGATGAAAGACGCGATGAGTGGACCGGACATAGGGTCGCTCCAGGATTTATTATACCGATGGCGGTTACGCAGAGGTTACGGGGAAGTTACAGAGGGCAATGAGGTTTGTAGTACGCTACGAAACCCCATCAGCGCAGGGATTCGTAGAGGCGGATGGTGGCCTCCGAGGGCTCTATGCCCAGGACATCCCGCAGCCGTTGTGCGCAACGAAGATACGTCTGCAGGGCCTGGGCCCGATTGCCCATGCGGTCGTAGGCGATCATCATGAGGCGGTAGGCCTCTTCCCAGCAGTCATCACGGGCCAGAATGCGCTGGCAAATCTCAACCGTCTCCTCCCAGGCCTGCTGTTCGGTCAGCAGATTGGCGAGACGGCTGGCCGCGCGCAGATAAAGGGTCAGCAAGTATTCCCGCTCCTCGCTACACCATTCTTCGTACGGGTATTCTTCCAGATAATCGCCCTGGTAGAGACGAACGGCAGCCCGGTAGTGCTCTATTGCCGCTCGCGGGTCCCGCTGGCACAGACGGTCTCCCTCCGCTACCCGACGCATGAACTCATCGGCGTCTATCCAGATGTCGGCGCCGAGCCGCAGACCGTAGAGGGTGCCGTCCCGGGCGATAAAGGCGCTCTCCGTACCGGGTTTCCGTTCCGGTTCCAGCACCCGGCAGAGGGTGCTGAGCGCCACTTTGAAGTCCCGCAGGGCAACGCTCGGGTCCGCATCGGGCCAGAACATCTCCAGAATTTGTTCCCGCTCCAGCATGCTCTTGCGGTGGGTGAGCAGGAGCAGGAAGAGGCGACGAGATTTCTCCCGCTGCCACTGGACAGGAGTGATTTCCTCCATCCCTCGCCAGGCGCGGAAGGGGCCCAGGGTCTGCACACGCAGTTGATAGCCGGGGTGGTACTCCAGGTGGGTCAGCCCCATCTGGGCGAGGATGCGTTCCGCGCAGGCCCGCCGAATTCCCCAGTTTCGGGCCGTCAGGAGGAGAGGGACCAGCATCCGGGGGTCCGGTGGGCCCATCAGGGTCTGATGCGTGAAAAGGTATTCGTACCCGTGCTGATGGATCAGTCGGAGTAGTTCCTCCAGGCCGCGCCGAAGCCGCACATAGTCCCCCGTCCGGTGCCAGAGAAGGCACAGCCAGAGACGGGCGACCGTCTCGCCATACGGATCCCCGACCTCCCAAAAGGCGGTCTGGGCACGGGTGAGCCATTCCGCCGCCTCCGGGTAGCGACGGGACAGGGCGTAACTGGCGCCCAGGGAAACGCGGATCAGCGCGGCGATCCACTCGTCTCCGGCCTTCTGGGCGATCGCAATTCCCTGATGGGCCGCCTGTTCGGCCGTCTCTATTTCGCCGTGAAACCCATGGGCGCGGCATAGCCCCCAAAAGGCTTCCACTTTGAGCCGGGGGACCCCCAGGGATTCCCCTAAGGCAATAGCATCCTGGTAGCAACGACAGGCATTGGCGTAAGATGGGGGGTCGTCCCGCAAGAGCCAGGCGTGTCCCTGCCGCATGTAACCGACGGCGATCACAAAGGGAGAGCGCAGGGCCCTACCCCGTTCGGTGCCCTCTACGGCGCGGCGGTAGGCCTCTTCGCCTTCCCCCTGAAGGGAGAGGATGAGAGAGAGCAGGAGGAGAGTTTCGCGATGAGCGCGTGGGCGGAGGATCGGTTCCCGCTGCTCCTTTTCGGCCCGCTCCTCCAGCAATCGGCGGGCCTCGTCCAGACGACCGGTGCGCAGGAGTACCCGGATCGCAAGTTCCGCCTCGGCGGGCCCTTCCTGACGGAGTTGTCGGGCCTGGGCCAGCAGTTCCTCCGCTTCCTCCGGACGGCCCAGATTGAGCCGGTTTTCCGCCATCAATTCCAGAAGGCGGGCGCGGCTTTCCCGGTCGTCTATGCCGTCGGAGAGGCGCAGGGCTTCCTGCAGGAGGCTCTCCGCCTGGGCCGGGTTGACCGTATCCAAGTAGACCCGCGCCTGTCCCCGAAGCGCTTGACCAATCCCCTGGCTATCCCCCCGCCGCCGAAAGCGTTCTTCGGCCTGACGGTACCAGTTCAGCGCTTCGTTGAACCGGCTGTAGAGGCGGGCGACGTCTCCCAGGAAGATCAGGAGCAGGGGATGCGTTTCCAGCACTTCCGGAGGCAACTGCCCAATCCACTCGGCCAGGGTCTCCAATCTCCCAGCCTGGACCATCGTCCGCCCGATCTGACCAATAACACGGGCCGCATCTTCCCAGGCTTGCGCGGCCACCAGGTGCGGGATCGCCTTCTCCCACTCCCCCCTTTGCTGGAAGCAGGTCGCGGCGCGCAAATGCAGACGGCGCGCTTCTTCCGAAGAGATCTGATGGAGAAGGAATTCCCGAAACAGGTGATGGTAGCGCATATGACCGTCGCCCAGGTCCACCACGAAAAGTCCGCTTTCCAGAAGTGCGCGCAGGATCGCCTCGCTGTCGGAAGATTCCCGCAGGCAATTGCAGGTGGCAGGAGTCAATTCCTGGAGGACGGCAGTAGTCAGCAAAAACTGACGGGTGCCCGGCGGCTGGCACTCCAGCACTTCCTGGGCCAGATAGGCGAAGAGGCTTTCGGTGGGGCTCACCAGTCGTTCCAGAGCGCGTGCGGGCGTCATCCCTGTCCCGCTGCTCAGAATCTGCCAGACCAGTTGTAGAGCGATGGGCCAGCCTTCCGTCCGTTCCGCCAGCATCTGCGCTTCCTGATCCGTGATGGGGAAATGGAACCGTTCCCGGAAGAGGGTTACCGTCTCCTCCGGAGTGAAGGCCAGTTCTCGCTCCCCAACCAGAAGAACCTCTCCCCGAACCCGCCAGTTCACCGTCCGGGGCAATTTCACCGGATAGCGGGTGGAGAGGAGAATGTGCAAATCTGCTGGTGCGTGCGCTACTATCTGGTCCAGAATATCCAGCGTATCTGGCATCCGGTTCAGGGTATGCACATCGTCAAAGACGAGCAGAACGGGGCCGGCGATCTGCTCAGTCAGTTCGCTCAGGAGGGCGTTTACGGTGATCGCGAAGGGGGGACGGTTGCTCCCTCCCCAATCCTCCAGGAGTGCGAAAGGGCTCTCGGAGAGGTTGGGAAAAGCGATCCGGAAACTGTAAATAAGGTGGGGAAGGAACGTCATCGGATCCGCATCTTCGGCATCCAGGTGGTACCAGGCAATGGGTATCCCTGTTTCGGCAAGAGTCGCTAAGGCGGTGCTTTTGCCGTAGCCTGCGCCCCCCTGGACGATCGTCAGGCGGTAGTGCAGGGCCTCCAGCAATCGCTCGGTGAGTCGGGGACGACGCAGGATGCGCGGATGGAGGCGCGGCGGGGTTAGTTTAGACCGGACAATCAGGTTTTCCCGATGCACGGTTGGCTCTTTCCTGGCTCTGGGCTCTATTAAGATTTTACCACTTTTGCGGGTTATAGGGAAACTCTGCCTCTGAAGGGCTTGTGCAGCAAATTCCTCTTGGGGAGCAGCGTGCTTGTGAGAGAGGGAAAAGGGGGCTGGGGGGGATGAGGGGATGTGAGCGCCTGCCGACCGACGTTTCCGCTTATTGTCCGAATCATTTGTCCAGCCAGAATATCGCCAGGCGGCAGATGGGGATCCCCTGGTCTTGCGCAATTGGTATTACCTCGCAATCTGCCATAAAGTAACTACGTTGACAATGGCAGATTCTAAATTATAATGACAAACTATGTGTTAAAAGTATAAATGGTATTACCCAATTCGGCTTCCGACCGAAAGAGGTCCCCTGGTGAGCCGAAAGAGATCGGGCCCCACCCCCCCTGCCCCCCTCCCCGTTGAGGGCGGACGGATCGTCCGCCAGCCGCACGGGGAGGGGGGAGAAAAGATAGCTCTGTCCCCCCTCTCCCCCGCCCGTCAGGGCAAGGGGGAGAGGGG
>CAKZOY010000529.1 GCA_937138275.1 uncultured Chloroflexota bacterium | reverse complement strand
CCTGCCCGTACCAGCCGGTCCACCGCCAGCAGGTCCCAATCCTCGTTGGGCGTCCCGTTCCAGACCTCCACCGGCATAAAGGTGCGGGTCATACGGCCCTCCGAAGGCGGCGCCATCGCCTCTATCAACATCGGCTCTATGACCTCCCAGCGGGGCAGGAAGACGTTGCCCCCCCAGGACGTCACATAGGGGGTCACATGCGAAGCGCCGATGCTGTAGTAGCGGATGTTCGTATCCTGCAGGACAAAGGCTACCCGAGCAATCTCCAGCACAGTGGGCAGGTCCATATTCGTCACCACCATGCTCTGGAGTTGATTCCACAGGTTGGGAATCTGGGGGAGCCACCCCCCGTCCCGGATTTTGCGCCAGATGGCCTGGAGCACCTGTTGCTGACGGCGGTCCCGGGAGAAGACGCTGGTGGTCATCCGGGAACGGGCGTACCAGAGGGCCTGTTCGCCGTCCAAATGGTGGACGCCCGGTTCCAGGGTGAAGATGGGGTACTGCCCGGTCTCGTTCCTGTAGGGCCAGTGGTCGCTCAGACGGCAGTGGACGGGGATGTCCACACCGCCCAGGGCGTCTATAATGCCGATCAGTCCGTCAAAGTCGGTGCGGACAAAGTAGTCGGCGCGCAGGCCCAGGTTGTAGAGGAGCGTATCGCGCAGGTTGGCAAACCCACCACCAGGGTAGCCAGTTGCCTCCCCGTGGTAATCGGCCATGTTGATGCGGTTCATCCCGTCGCCAGGGATGTAGACGTAGAGATCGCGCGGAACGGAGATGATCGTGACAACCCCCCGACTCCGCTGAATGGAGACGAAATGGATGGCATCGGTATGCCATTCGGCCCAGTGGGGCCGCTTGTCGCTTCCCAGGACGACGATGTTGACCGCGTCGGCCGCGACCGGAATGGGGTTGACCGGCGGGGGGATATCCGGACGGTTCGGGTCAACGGTGGGCAGCGGGAACGGCGAGGGGACCACCAGCGTGCCCGGCGGGGGCCAGAAGGCCAGCGCAGGCGACGGGGTGGGGGTGGGCGTCTCCGTGGGCGTCGGGGTGGGAGTAGACGTGGCTGTGGGGGTGGGCGTCGCGGTCGGCGTCGGTGTAGGGGTGGAGGTGGGAGTCGGTGTGGGTGTGGGGGTAGGGACCGCCGTTGGCGGAACCGTCGGGGTTGCCAGCGGGAGGCGACCCGCCGCGACAAAGGTATAGCCCAGCGCCCCTGCCCCGATCAGCCACAGGCACAGGAATCCCGTAATGACCAGCCCCTGGATGAGTGCCCAGTTGCGGCGAGGCATGTTCCCGTGTTGCGTGTTGCGTAAGACGTAAAACGTAAA
>CAKZOY010000528.1 GCA_937138275.1 uncultured Chloroflexota bacterium | reverse complement strand
CCCTTCTTCCAGATTTGCGGCATCGGGTTGCTGGCTGCTGCCGCGGCTGCCTTCCTTTATCTTGCCATCTCTCGCCTCCGCCGCGCCAGGGTGGGCCGTCCGGTCTCCGAACGGGCCGCCGCTTACCGGCAGGTAGCGCCTACCCGCTGGGAGGAAGAAGCCCCTCCCGCCCTCCAGTTCCGTACCACCTACATCCTGGGCGACGACCACTACGACCCGTCGTTCAGCATTGAGCGGGGGGCGGAATTTCTGGGAGAGTGTGGAGTCGGTATCTCCGAGGCCATCGGCGTCGGCGACCCGAAGAAGGTCACCGCGCTGGAGGTCTGGATGTTCGACAAAAGCGACATCCGCACCGTGACCAAAGTCTTAGCCAGCGGGTACGCCTATCAGGACCCGTCCCTACGGGCCAGATTGTCGGCGAAAGGGGAAATGGTCCTGGCCGAGCCGGGCGCCGAAGTCATCCTGGAAACGACCTCCCTCGTCCTGCGGGCACGGGTTGTAGATATGGAATACGGAGTAGGGCAATTGCCCCCGGAGAGTTTCTTCCAGCGCATCTCCCTGGAATTAGGAATCTGGTTCAAAGAAGGAGAAAGTCCCTACGAACTGACGGAAACGCCTTTCCCACCGACCCTGTAGTGTTTTCCCTACCAGCACGCACGGAGATGAGGCAGGGTGTCCGCCTCATCTTCTTTTTTCCAGCGATGCCTTACTCTCTATTTCTCCGCATACTCTCCGCCGCATTGCGGTTTTTCTTCCGCCTCCTTTACGGTCCCTTTGCCTGGACCTACGACGCGGTCGCCTGGATCGTATCCCGGGGGAAGTGGACAGCGTGGGGTGCGGCGGTCCTCCCGTTGCTCTCGGAGGGGCCGGTACTGGAACTGGCCCACGGCCCCGGGCATCTGCTCCGGAAGATGGCCCACCGGGGGCTTTCTCCGGTGGGCCTGGACCTCTCCCCTCAGATGGGGGCACAGGCCCGCCGCCGTCTCTGCCGGGCCGGACTCCCCATCCGACTGGTGCGTGCCCGGGCCCAGCGCCTTCCCTTTCGCGACCACTCCTTCCGGGCCCTCGTCGCCACCTTCCCCACGGAGTTCATCCTGGACCCGGCTACGGCCTGCGAGGCCGCGCGCGTCCTGACACCGGGCGGAACCGCCGTCGTCGTGCCCATCGCCATCCCCGGTGGGCGGGGCCTCATCGCTTGGGCCCTTCGCCTCCTCTACCGCGTGACCGGGCAGGACCGCTTTCCGGCAGAAATGGGCTGGCAGGCCTGGCGGGACGCGGGCTTCGCCCTTCAGGTCCAGTGGCAATCCGTGGGACCCGATACGGTACTGATAGTGCAGGCAAGCAGTTACCCCGGAAGATAAAAGGCCGCTTTGCTCAACCTTCGGTGCGTTTCCACCCCAGAAAGGGTCCAGGAGCCGCAAACCGCTTCCGAAGCCCCTCAATCCCCCATCCTCCATTGACATTTTCCCACAGTGGGGTATAATTGTAAATGCGAATCACTTGCAATTACGGCAAACCTGTTGAATCCCGTAAAGTCGTATCACGATCTTTTGGCAAAGTCTCAAAAAGCCATACCACCCCTGGGGGTTGAATCCGGCTTGGGATTCCAGAAGGGTGCGATCTTCTGAGGGTTGATGTTTCCCCACCCCCTACCCCCCCTCCCCGTTGAGGGCGGACGATCCGTCCGCCCCTCCAGCCGCACGGGGAGGGGGGACGAAAAGGGGGTTTTTGGGGGCGGCGGCTTCGCCGCCGCCCCCAAAAACCCTCTCTTCCCCCCTCTCCCACACCCGCAGGGCAAGGGGGAGAGGAGGGCAAGGGGGGTGAGAGGGATAAAGGGAAACCCTTAACTCGGAACGAACGATCAGATTCCCACCAGGGCAAGAGGTGGGATACGGCTTATGAGACTTTGTGAAAGACCAGATGATACAACTTTATGAGAATCAACAAACCGATGCTCTTTGCTCACAAACCGATAGGAAAATGAACGAAACCGCAACTCCCAATCCGCTGGTTACAGCCCTGCAAGCCTGTGGGTACCGACTCACCCGCCAGCGACAGGTCGTGCTGGAAGTTTTAGGGGAGAGTCGGGAACATCTGGACGCGGAAGCGCTCTATGTCCGGGCACGGGAACGCTTCCCCCATATCAGTCTGGCGACGGTCTACCGTACCGTCGCTGTGCTGAAACGCATGGGACTGGTGGCCGAGTATCCCCTCGGGGAGGAACACGGCCACTACGAGGCCGTCCAGGAGACGCCGCACTATCATTTCACCTGTCTCCGCTGCGGGCGGGTGATAGAGTTTGACGCCCCGCAGATTGCCCAGATCGCTCAGGACATGGCCCTTCGGGAAGGACTGCAGATTCATACAGTGCAATTCTCCCTGACCGGCCACTGTAATCAGTGCCATTTTAAGGAGGAAAATGGTCGCTGAAGAAGAGGCACTCACGTGCAAGACGTCCCTTCCGTCTCAGGTGGACGGGGTACCTCTCAGCGCGCTGCGTACCGGAGAGGAGGGCGTGATCGCGGAACTGACAGGCGGTCATTCCCTGTGTAGCCGGATGGTCTCCCTGGGGCTGACGCCCGGGGCATCGGTCACTGTTCTACAGAACTTCGGCCGGGGGCCGCTTATTGTGCGCGTGCGGGATACTCGCGTGGCACTGGGGCGCGGCGAGGCCGGAAAAGTACTCGTGCGGAGGACGGAATGAGCGAGAACCGCGCCATCTCCAAACGGATCGCCTTGCCGGTCGTGCAGGAACGTCCCGTCCTGGTCGCCCTGGCCGGCCAGCCCAACGTGGGCAAGTCCACCCTCTTCAACCTGCTCACCGGCCTGCATCAGCACGTGGGCAACTGGCCCGGCAAGACGGTGGAGCGTAAAGAGGGAACACTCACCTGGAAAGGGACGACATACCGGCTGGTAGACCTCCCCGGCACATACAGCCTGACCGCCAACTCTCTGGAGGAACTCATCGCCCGCGAATTCATCATCCGGGAGCGGCCCGACGTGGTCATCGCCGTGGTGGACGCGGCGACCTTAGAGCGGAGCCTCTACCTGGTGGCGGAACTCCTGCCGCTACCGGCGCCGGTGGTTGTGGCGCTGAATATGATGGACGTGGCCCAGCAGGAGGGCATCCAGGTAGAGCCGGAAGTGCTCCAGGCCGCGCTGGGAGTGCCGGTGGTGCCGATGTCCGCCGTGCGCGGGGTAGGAGTGCAGGAACTTCTGGAGACGGTGGAACGGATGGCCCGCGGGGAACTCCCGTATACGCCGCGCTTCCCGCAGATTCGCCCCGACCACCAGCAAGTTCTGGATTCCATCGGGGAGCGGATTGCCGGATACGTGCCGTCCCCTTATCCCGACGAATGGGTCGCCCTGAAGTTGCTGGAGGGAGACCCCGAGATCACGGCGATGATGCGCTCCGCCCTGCCCCCAGAACGCTGGGACGAAGTGCATGCCATCCTGCGCGCCCACGACGACGCGCAGGTTGCTGTCGCCAGCGGCCGGTACGAGTGGATCGGCCGGATGGTGCGCGCCGCGGTGACCCGCCCGCGCGTGGGGCAGATCGGCCTGACGGAACGGTTGGACCGCTGGGTGACCCACCCCATCCTGGGACTCTTCATCCTCGCCGGCATCTTCGGCCTGGTCTTCTGGTTGACGTACACCCTGGGCGCGCCGCTGCAGAATCTGCTGGAGACGTATGTGGTCGGCGCGCTGGCGGAGTGGGTGGGAGGTCTTCCCCTACCGGCCTGGCTCTCGGGCCTTCTGGCCGACGGGGTCATCGGCGGGGCCGGTGCCGTGCTGACGTTTCTCCCCATCCTGGTCTTCTTCTTCGCCGCGCTGGCCTTCCTGGAAGATGTCGGTTATATGGCCCGCGCCGCCTACGTGATGGACAATTTTATGCACCTGATCGGGCTGCACGGCAAATCGTTTCTCCCTCTCTTTCTCGGATTCGGATGCAACGTTCCGGCCGTCCTGGGGACGCGCGTGATTGAGTCCCGACGGGCCCGCCTGCTGACCATCCTGCTGGCTCCCCTGGTTCCCTGCACGGCTCGGATGGCGATCATCATTTTCCTCGCTCCGGCCTTTTTTGGCGCCGCCGCGCCGCTGGTCTCATGGGGACTGGTCCTCCTCTCCCTGACCGTTCTGGCCCTGACGGGGATCGTCCTGAACCGGGTTCTCTTCGGCGGGCGACGGTCGGCCTTTATTATGGAACTCCCGCTGTATCACCTCCCCAACTGGCGGACCATCGGCCTTTCCGTCTGGCAACGGAGCCTCTCTTTCGTCCGTAAGGCGGGGACGGTGATCGTGGTCATCTCGGCGATCATCTGGGCGCTCTCCACCTTCCCCGGTGGGAGCACCGAGGAGAGTTTCCTGGGCCAGTTGGGGCGCTGGCTGGAGCCCGCGGGCCGCCTGATCGGGATGGACTGGCGGTTGACGGTGGCGCTGTTGAGCAGTTTTGTCGCCAAGGAGAACTCTATCGCCACACTGGGAGTCCTTTTCCACACCGGTGAAGAGGGACTTGCAGAGACTCTGGCCGCGACCTACCCGATCGCCACCGCCCTGGCTTTTCTGGTGGTGCAGGTTCTCTTCATCCCGTGCGTGGCGGCCGTCGGAGCCATCCGGCAGGAGACCGCCTCCTGGCGCTGGACGCTGTTCAGTTTCGCGCTGTTGCTGGGGATCTCCTTCCTGGCCGGCGGAGCGACGTTCCACATCGCGCGGTGGCTGGGAGGGTAGATCACTTTCTCCCGGTGCTCTGGGGGATTTTTCCGTGGCGCGAGAGCGATAGAGGAGTACTGATGCTGGAGCGATTGATCGCACTACTGGAGGAAGGGGGCACCTACCGCGTGGCCGACCTGGCCCGCGCGCTGGACACGACCCCCGAACTGGTGGAGATAATGCTGGAAGACCTGGCCCGGCGGGGGATCATTCGGCCGATGGAGATGACCTGCCCCTCATCCCGTGCCGCCTGCGCCGACTGCCCGCTGACTAGTCACTGTTCGGTGCCCCTTCGGTTTCAGACCCCTGGATGAGCTGCCGCGCCCCGCAT
>CAKZOY010000527.1 GCA_937138275.1 uncultured Chloroflexota bacterium | reverse complement strand
TTATACAGCAAACGGAATTCTTGTCAAGCCCCCGCTGAGGGGCTTGCGCAGCAATTCGCCCCGCATGGAAAAGGGGTGGGGTGTGGGGTTTGTGGGGGCGGCTTCGCCGCCCCCACAAACCCCACTCTCTTTTTTCCACGGGCGCGCCGCTCTCCCGAAATGGTTTGCCGCACAAGCCCCGGACCGGAAACACGCTTTCTTGACAACAAGGAGAGATGTGGTAGAATTGCATCACCAACACCTTCGGGGCAGGGTGAAATTCCCGACCGGCGGTAGGGCAGGCCCCGCCTGCCGAGCCCGCTAACCGCAGCAATGCGGCCGATCCGGTGAAGACGGCACCGCCGTCCATTCCGGAGCCGACGGTGAAAGTCCGGATGGGAGAAGGTGGGAAAGCGCCGCTCAGGCCCGCTGGGGCCTGAGCGACGAGGTGACGGATACAGTGCGCCGTCCCGCGCGCATCGCCCCGAAGGCCCCGTCCTTCGGGGCTTTTTCGTGGGCCGCGCACCTCTGCCCCGCAGGTGTCTACCTGCGGGGCTTTTGTTTCGGGGGTGACGATGAAGCATGCGACGATCCGCCGGGCCGCCATCGCGGGCGCCAGTTTCCTGGCCTTCCTGGCCCTCTGGGAGGGAATCGTCCGCCTGGGGGGATACCCGCCCTTCATCCTTCCCTCTCCGGAGGACGTGCTCCGGCGGCTGGGGGTGCTCCTGGCCGACAACTCCCTCTGGCGCCACGCCGGGGTGACCCTGGGGGAGGTGCTGGCCGGATTGGGGCTGGGAACGGCCCTGGCGATGGCCCTGGGCTACGCCCTTTCCCACTCCCCTCTGGCCGAACGGCTGCTGGCCCCCTACATCGTCGCCTCCCAGGCCGTCCCGGTCGTCGCCGTCGCTCCCCTGCTGGTCATCTGGTTCGGCACGGGCTTCCTATCCAAGATGCTCATCTCGGCGCTCATCGTCTTCTTCCCCGTCCTGGTCAACACCATCGTCGGGGTGCGGTCGGTGGACCCGGACCTGCGGGACCTGCTGCGGGCGCTGGAGGCCAGCCGCTGGCAGACCCTCTGGATTCTGGAGGTCCCGGCCGCCCTGCAGGTCCTCTTCGGCGGGCTCAAAATCGGCGCAACGCTGGCCGTCATCGGGGCGGTCGTCGGAGAGTTCGTCGCCTCTAATCGGGGGCTGGGATATCTCATCAAGCAGGGCCAGCAACTCTACGACACCCCCCTGGTCTTCGTCGGCATCGGCGCGCTGGTGCTGATGGCCCAGTTGCTCTACGGCGGGGTCGTCCTGGCCGAGCGCATCCTGCTCCGGGGGCGTTAAATCCATTCGGTACGGAGGTCACAGTGAAAAAGTGGATCACTCTCATCGTCCTGCTCTCCTTCCTGTTCGCCCTCGGGGCCTGTTCCCGGCCCCGGCAGGCCGAGGAAATCCGCCTGCCGATGGGCTTCGTCGCCAACGTCCAGTTCGCCCCCTGGTACGTGGCTGTAGAGAAGGGCTACTTCGCCGAAGAAGGGCTCACCCTCTCGTTTGACTACAGTTGGGAGACCGACGGCGTGCGGCTGGTGGGGGCGGGGGAACTCCCCTTCGCCATCGCCAGCGGCGACCAGGTCCTCCTGGCCCGGTCGCAGGGTATCCCCGTGGTGACCGTGGCGGGCTGGTGGCAACGGTTCCCGGTGGGGGTGGTGGCGCTGGAGGATAGCGGCATCCGCACCCCCGCTGACCTGCGCGGTCGCAAAGTGGGCATCCCGGAGACCTTCGGCGCCAGTTACATCGGCTGGCGGGCCCTCGCCTCCGCGGCGGGGTTGAAGGACGAGGACGTCCGTCTGGAAGTGATCGGCTACACCCAGGTTGCCAACCTGGTGGAGCGCCGGGTGGACGCGGCGGTGGTCTACGCCAACAACGAACCGGTCCAACTGATCCAGTCCGGCTATCCGGTCATGCTCTTCCTGGTGGCTGACCAGACCCCGCTGGTATCCAATGGGGTAATTACCAGCGAGAAGATGCTTCGGGAGCGACCGGACCTGGTGCGGCGGTTCGTCCGTGCCTTCCTGCGGGGGCTCTCGGATACCCTCGCCGATCCCGACGCCGCCTTTGAAATCTGCCGGAAGTATGTAGAGGGGCTGGACCAGAACGAAGCAGTCCAGCGGGCCGTGCTGGATGCGTCTATGGACTACTGGCGGGGGGAACGGTTGGGCTGGTCCGACCCCACGGCCTGGCAGCAGATGGCGGAGGTCATGCAGGGGGCCGGACTGCTCTCCGGCCCGGTGGAGGTGGAAAAAGCCTTCACCAACGAATTTCTACCGTAGGAGGAAACGATGCCCGGTCCGGTGCTGAAGGTGGAAAATCTGCGCATGGCGTACTCCGGCCAGAACGGCCGCCTGGACGTCCTGCGGGATGTCTCGTTCCAGGTGGAGGAGGGGGAATTCGTCTCCATCATCGGCCCCTCCGGTTGCGGCAAGACGACCCTGTTGCGGCTGATCGCCGGGCTGGCCCGCCCGGTCGCCGGGCGGGTGCTGCTGAACGGGGAGGAGGTGACCCGTCCTTCGCGCCGGATCGGCATCCTCTTTCAGAAACCCGCGCTGCTCCCCTGGCGGACGGCGGAGGCCAACGTCGCGCTTCCTCTGGAGGTGGACGGGTCTCCCTCTCGGGACGCGCGTCAGCGGGCCCGGGAACTGCTCCGCTGGGTGGGGCTGGCGGGCTTTGAACGGGCCTACCCGGCGCACCTTTCCGGGGGAATGGCCCAGCGGGTGGCGCTGGCGCGGGCGCTGGCCTCTAACCCTTCCCTGCTCCTTCTGGATGAGCCCTTCGGCTCCCTGGACGCGCTGACGCGGGAGCAGATGGGGCAGGAGTTGCTGCGCATCTGGGAGGCCCGCCGCCCGACGGTGCTTATGGTCACCCACTCCGTTTCGGAGGCGGTCCTTCTCTCCGACCGGGTGCTGGTCCTGACCCCCCGTCCGGCGACGGTCGCCGCGGAGATCGCCATCCCTCTCCCGCGTCCGCGGGCGCCGCAGATCGCCGAGACGCCGCTCTGCGCGATCCTGGTCCAGCAGGTGCGCGGGGCGCTGGAGGATGCCGGAAGGACGGGCGACCTCTCCCGTCCGGGCGTTCCGGCGCCGGGCCTGGCGGAGGTCTGCCGGATAGTGAGCGGGATGGAAACCGCGGTGCCCACCGCGTAGATTCGGTGATTCGCCCCGGATTCCACGGGATTCCCGCCCCGTGGAATCCGGGGCCCAATCCTCTCTGTGCCTCTCTGCGCCTCTGTGGTGCCTCTCCCCAATCCCCAATTTGCCCTTCCCACCAAAGGTGTTATACTTGAACGGAAGGCAACGGAAGTCCCAGAAAGAAAGGAGAATTCGCCATGGTGGATATGACCATTGATGAAATCATCGCCCGGGAGATTCTGGATTCTCGCGGGAACCCGACGATTGAGGTGGAAGTGGTACTGGCCGATGGCTCCTGGGGCCGGGCAGCGGTCCCCTCCGGAGCCTCTACTGGCGTGCATGAGGCGCTGGAACTGCGGGACGAAGACCCCCAGCGGTACAGCGGTAAGGGCGTCCTCAAGGCCGTCCAGAACGTCAACGAACTCATCGCCGACGAACTCTTCGGCTGGGACGCCACCGACCAGATGGGGATTGACGCGCGCTTGCGGGAACTGGACGGTACTCCCAACAAAGAGCGGTTGGGCGCCAACGCCATCCTGGGCGTCTCCCTGGCGGTGGCCCATGCGGCCGCCAACGCCCTGCGCCTGCCCCTCTACCGCTACATCGGCGGCGTCTACGCCCACGTCCTGCCCGTGCCGTTGATGAACATCCTCAACGGTGGCAAGCATGCCGTGGACGGCCCCGACCTGCAGGAGTTCATGATCGCCCCCGTCGGCGCGCCGACTTTCGCCGAGGCGCTGCGCTGGGGCGGCGAGGTATACCACGCCCTCAAGTCCGTCCTCAAAAAGCGCAATTACTCCACCGGCGTCGGCGACGAGGGCGGCTTCGCCCCCAGCCTGAAGACCAACGAGGAGGCCATTGAGGTCATCCTGGAGGCGGTCCAGAAGGCCGGTTACCGGCCTGGCGAGGACATCTGGATCGCTCTGGACCCCGCGGCCAGCGAGTTCTACGAGGACGGCCGCTACATCCTGAAGAAAGAGGGCCGCACCCTCACCGGTGCCGAGATGGTGGACTTCTACGCCGCGTGGGTGGAGAAGTATCCCATCATCAGCCTGGAGGATGGCCTGGCGGAGGACGACTGGGAGAGTTGGGCTCTCCTCACCCGGCGCCTGGGCGACCGCATCCAGATCGTCGGCGATGACCTGCTGGTGACCAATGTGGAGCGCATCGGGCGGGCCATCCGGGAGGGTTCCTGTAACGCCCTGCTCTGCAAGGTCAACCAGATCGGTACCCTCACCGAGGCCATTGCCGCCGTCCAGATGGCCCAGCAGGCCGGTTGGGGCGTCGTCGTCTCCCACCGCTCTGGTGAGACCGAAGATGCCACCATCGCCGACCTCGCGGTGGCTCTGAACACCGGTCAGATCAAGACCGGCGCGCCCTGCCGCTCCGAGCGCATCGCCAAATACAACCAGTTGCTCCGCATAGAGGAAGAACTGGGCGACCAGGCCTGCTATGCTGGAATCAGCGCCTACGCTCACGTCCCCCGCTGGCGGTAGAACCCCATGGGGTTGCGGCGGCTTTGCCGCCGCAACCCCCCTTTCAGAGAGGAGTCCCATGAATTTACCGCGGCCCCTGCGTTGGCTCGGGGCCATTCTTCTGCTGACGGTCGGGCTGGGGTGCAATCTGACCGTCCCTTTCCTTTCCCCCACACCGGAGATTGTTCCCACCGTCCCCCCTACGCCAGCGATGGAAATGCTCCCTTTAGAATTCCCCGTTGGCGGGTTTGATCTGGCCTACCCGGCGGATTGGGTTGTCAGCGAGCAGGACGGTGCGATCGTCCTGGCCTCGTCCCAGGATGTCGCCGATATGATGGACTGGACAACCGGCGCACTCATAATTGTGCTCTCCGGTCTCCCGGAGAACGTATTTGCCGACGCTGCGGAGGAGGAACGCACCGCCGAGGCCCTGCTGAACCAGAGCCTGGAAGGGTTCCGCGCCCAGGACGACGCCCAGGTGGGAGAGACGGAAGTCCGCCGCTTCGCCCACCAGGAGGGAGTTGGAGTGCCGATCGGATGGACGGAGTATGGCATCCCTCTGCGGGGGTATCTGGCGACCTACGCGGACGCGGAGGTGGTCGTTCTGATTCTGGCGGCCGCGCCGGAGGAGCAGTGGGAGACCGCATGGCCGAAGATGGAATCCATCCTCTCCAGCGCAGTCTTCTATGCCCCGACGGAGGCTACCCCGGAAAAGCGGGGGAATCTGGAACGGGACGTCCCCGTAAAGGCCACCCTGAAGATCGCGGGCGTAGATGAGTGGACTTACTGTTCGGAGGGGGACGAGTACGTGACGATAGACGTCGTCGCCCGGGGAGATTGGGACCCGGTGCTGGATGTCCTGAACGAGGACGGCGAGACCGTCGCCTCCGATGACGATAGCGGCGGCGACTACAATCCCCGCCTCTTCGGCCTGCATCTGGAGGCCCCTGGCTGCTACGCCCTGCGCGTCTCCGCTTACTCCGGTTACGGTGACTACGAAATCGCTGTCCGCACCGGCGAAGCGCCGGGCGGCGGCTCGCTGACCTACGGGGATACCGTCTCCAGCAATCTCGCCCTGGGCGAGAGAGAAACCTGGACCTTTGAGGCCCAGGCCGGGGACGCCGTCCGCATCTCTATGGTCGGCTCCGGCGGACTGACGGATACTTACCTGGAACTCCTGGACCCCGACGGCCTTTATCTCACTGGCGACGACGACAGCGGCGAGGGGAATTTTGCCCTGATCGCAGGGTATATGCTCCCCGTCACCGGCACCTACCGTATCAGTGCCCTCTCCTACGCTTCCCAATCCGGCCCGTACACGCTGACCCTGGAGAAGGTGCCGGTGACGGTCCAGTCCATTGCCTATGGGCAGACCCTTACCGGCACATTGACGGCGGATGCCCCCTACGGGTACTGGACGTTTGAGGGAACCGAAGGGGATCGGGTGACCATCTCCATGGTCGGCATCCGCGCGATGGACACCTACCTGGAACTCTACGGCCCCGATGGCCTCTACCTCATCGGGGACGACGACAGCGGAGCGGAAGGGTCCGCGCTGATTCTGGATTACGTTTTACCGGCGACCGGTGTCTATCGGATCGCCGGCCGATCGCTGGACGAAACGGGCCCGTACACGCTGAGTTTGACCCGCGGTTCGCCTTCCGGCCCATGATTCAGTGATTTGAGGAGGGACACCGTGCGCACCAAACTGGTCTGCACGCTGGGACCGGCGTCGCAGAGCCCGGAGGTCATCCGGGAACTCCTGCGGGCCGGGATGAATGTGGCGCGCATCAACTTCTCCCACGGCGATCTGGAGACCCACGCCCGCACCATCGCCACGGCGCGGCAGGTGGCGCAGGAGGAGGGCCGTCTCGTGGCTATTATGGCCGACCTGCAGGGACCGAAACTCCGCCTGGGGAAACTCCCCGCCGAGGGGGTTGTCCTGACGCCGGGCGAGGAGGTCCGCCTCACCACCGCTCCTTTCGCCCCGGGCCGCTTGCCGGTACCCCATCCCGAAGTCCTGGCCGACCTGTATGAGGGTCAGCGGGTCCTCCTGGACGACGGGCAACTGGAACTGCAGGTGGAGGGGCGGGAGGACGAGGAGGTTCGCTGCCGGGTCGTCTTTGGCGGACGGTTGACCTCCCACAAGGGGTTGAACCTCCCCGGCGCCCCTCTGCGCATCTCCGCGCTGACCGACAAGGACCGGCGGGACGCCCGCTTTGCCGTGGAGCAGGGGGTGGACCTGATCGCGCTCTCCTTTGTCCGTTCGGCACAGGACGTGATGGACCTGCGGGACCTGCTCCGGGAGTGGGGCGCGGCCGATCTACCCATTGTCGTCAAGATAGAGAAAGCGGAGGCGGTGGCGAACTTTGACGCCATCCTGCAGGTCGCCGACGCGGTGATGGTGGCCCGCGGCGACCTGGGGGTGGAGACGTCGCCCGAAGAGGTGCCGTTCCACCAGAAAAACATCATCCACGCCTGCAATCGGGTCGGCAAGCCGGTCATCACCGCCACCCAGATGCTCCAGACGATGATAGAGAACCCGACTCCCACCCGGGCGGAGGCCTCGGACGTGGCGAATGCCGTTCTGGACGGCACCGACGCGGTGATGCTTTCGGGGGAGACGGCGGTGGGGAAGTACCCGGTGGAGGCGGCGCGGACGATGGTGCGCATCTGCGCCGGAGCGGAATCCCACCTGAGCCTGGAGCGCTTCCTCTACGGGCTGGAGTGCGCGGCCTCGTCGGTCACCGAAGCCATCAGCCGGGCGACGGTGGAGATCGCCGCCGAGGTGGACGCCCGCGCCATCCTCACGGCGACGATGTCCGGCACGACGGCCCGCATGGTTGCCCGCCACCGGCCTCCGGTGCCCATCGTCGCTGCCACGCCCAGCCCCCGCACGCTGATGCGGCTGGCGCCGGTCTGGGGGGTGATGCCGGTGCTGGTCCCGCCGTTCACCAATACCGATGAGATGGTCGTCCTGATGGAGCGGGCGGCGGTCCGGGCGGGAGTTGTCCGGGAGGGGGATCGGGTGGTGTTGACGGCGGGGGTGCCGTTCGGTGGCGAGGGCCGAACCAATATGCTTCAGGTGCGCATAGTCGGCGAATAGAATCATCGGGGGGTGCCTGTGGAACATCTGGAGACGATCGGTGAGGCGATCCGGGCCGATCTCTCGGCCCGCGACGCGGCGCGGGATGAGGCGCTGCGCCGTTCCCGCGAACTGGTTCGCCTCTGCGCGACCGCCATCCGCTCGGTCCATCGGGAAGAGTGGGACGCGGCCCGTCAGTTGCTGGAGCAGGCCGACGGGATAGCGCGCGAAATGACGGCCGCGCTGGCGGATTATCCGGACCTGCTGTACGCGGGGTACGTCCAGGACGGCCTGAAGGAACGGACGGAGGCTCATTTGGCGCTGGCGCTGGTGAGCGGCGCGCCGCTTCCGTCGCCGGAGGAACTGGGCGTTTCGTCCGCGGTCTATCTCAACGGCCTGTGCGAGGCGGCCTCCGAACTCCGCCGCCGCTGCCTGGACCTCCTGCGGCGGGACCGGCCCGGCGAGGCGGAGCGGTTGCTTTCGGTGATGGAGTCCGTCTACGACCTGCTGATGACCTATGACTTTCCGGACATGGTGACCGGAGGGCTGCGCCATCGGGTAGACCAGTTGCGGGGGGTGCTGGAGCGCACCCGCGGGGATGTGACGCAGGCGCTCCTGCAGGGGCGGTTGATGGCCGCGTTGACCCGTCGGCCGGAGGGATGATTCGGGGGGTGGGTGTGGGGTTTATGGGGGCGGCGAAGCCGCCCCCATAAACCCCACTTTTTTCACGGGCGCGCTGCTCCCCGGAAATGGTTTACTGCACAACTCCCATCTCCGCGCGCGTTATTTGTCAAACCACCTGAATTTTGGTATAATCTCTGTATCTGTATGGGGATTTCCCCTTTTTCAGCCGTCTCTTCCGGAGGCAGTCTGCCGCTGACGCAGGACGGAATATCAGAATTGTTGTCGCAGGGATGGCGGAAGTGATCAAACGGAAAACGCAGGAACCATCGTACTGGGAAACATTTCAACTCACCGCTGCCGATATAGACTATCTGAAAAACCTGCTGATGGAAAGGGAAAAGCCCCTTTCCACCGACGAGATGGCCCGCGCACTGGTGGATTTCCGGTGCCGCGCGGAGGAAGAGAGAGTCGCCCGAATTCTATCGGAGGGGCGGCTCTATCTTCCTAAAGACTCCTACCAGGTGGGAGATACGGTCTTCTTCCCCCAGTTGGAGTTTGCTTCCGGTCAGGTGATCGGTGTGCGGGAAGGGCGAAATCCAGAATTGGGCCCGTTTCGGGTCATTCGGGTCTCCTTTCCGGGCGGCCGGGTGCGGGAATTTGCCGCGGAACTGGCTCATCACGCGCTGAACGATGTGCCTCAGGGGATCTCCGAAAAGCCGCTATCTCCCGATGAATTGTATGCCCGGCATGGAGAAAACGTGCGCAGGGCTCTGGTTGCTCGCTTAGAGGCGGAACCGGCCTTCATTTCTTCGGATGGGGAATGGTTTCTGAAAGACCTGCTGGTGGAGATTTCTCCGGGTCAACTGAACGTCGCTGAGGCGGTGCTGGATATGGCGGGAGGAGGGCCGTTGCCCGCGGAGGCGCTGATCAGCCATCTGGATATTCCCCGAGAGGTCAACCCGCAACTGGCGGTCTTTTCTCTGAATTATGCGCTGTTTGAGGACGAACGGTTTGACGAAGTGGGTCCAGCCGGGGAGATTCTCTGGTACTTGCGACGGCTGGAACCAACCCCGATTCTGGAGCCGCCGCATCGCCTGCGGCCTCGCCAGGTGGAGTATGACCACCGGTTGCTGGACGAGACGCTCATCAATCTGGAGCGCGTGTTGAACGACGAATGGTCGGATATGGTCGCTCTGCCGAAGATGGAGGGGGCGGCGACGGTCGTCCTGACCTGTCCCCATCGCCGTTCCGGCACGTTGCCTCTCTCCCCGTTCCTGGCACGGGTCTTCCCGACCGGGCGCACCCATCGGATTCGCTTCACCTTCCGGGACGCGGGGACCGGTGAAGAGATGCCGGGATGGGTGGTCCGGGAGCACCGGTTTGTCTACGGGCTGGGGGAGTGGTACGAACGGCATGGGCTACCCGTTGGGGCATATATTGAGGTCCGGCGGGCCGATGAGCCAGGAGTGGTGCTGATCCGGCGCCGGGCGACTCGTCCCAAACGGGAATGGATACGAACCGCTACGGTGGAAGAGGGGCATCTCCGGTTTGAGATGGGCCGTCACATGGTCTCCTGTGAGTACGATGACCTTCAGGTCATCGCCGTACCGGATTTTGAGTCGCTGGATATGGTGGAGGAGCGGATTCGGAAGGAGCGGCGCTCGCTGGCCGATGTGATCGCCGAGATTTTCCCCGAACTGGCCAAATTAAGCCCGCAGGGAACCGTCCACGCGGCTACCCTGTACAGCGCGGTCAATCTGGTGATGCGTGTACCCCCCGGTCCTGTTCTGACCACTCTGGTAACCGATGAGCGGTACACGTTTGTTGGGGATTATTACTGGGTTAGTCGGGGAAGAAGTCTTGGCTGGTAGGGGATGGAGATGAGCGAGATCAGCCTTTCGGGAAAACGTTTGAGTCGGGTCCGACCGACCGTGGATACGCCGTTCCACATCAATCGTCAGTGGTGGGAGCGGACCGGTCGGGACCTGCGGGTGGAACTTTGGCATCATCTTTGCCCGGACCATCAGGCGGCCTTTACCAACCGCCTGGATGTGGAAGTGATTGACTGGGTGGACCCGAATACCGCGGAAGTCATCCCGATGGATGGACTGGAACATTTGATTCGGGAACACTGCAGTCGTGAGAAAGGGTACTTGCGCCCGGATTTACCGCTGGTGGACGCGATCTTTCGGGTTTTCCTGGCTAACGGAAATACACCGTTATCCCCCCGGCAACTGGCGGGTTTGATTGGGCGCTCGGCGGATACAATTTTGCGCACCCTGGCAGGCCGAGAGGTCTATAAGGGATTGCAACCGGCAACGGAATGACCGGCGTTTGCCGCGGGCAGAAAAACGGTCTGCTGGAAACGAGCCGGTTCTAATGCCCCCGTAGCTCAAGAGGAAGAGCAGCGGCCTTCTAAGCCGTTGGTTGTGGGTTCGAGTCCCGCCGGGGGTGCTGGAAAATCACGGGTTTCGTGCCTCGTAATTCGTAAATGTCCCGCGAGGTGTGAGGCCTGGCGGGATTTTTAGCGGGCTAAGGAATGCCCTGGTAGAGCGCCGCGTAGACGGCGTAGTGCTCCCGAATCCGTTGCAGATAAAGGCGAGGCTCTCCCAGGGTAATCCGCTCCAGGAAGAGGTCCACGTTATTACCGGCGGCGTCCAGCCAGCGCTGGGCGTTGCCCGGCCCCCCATTGTAGGCCGCCAGCGCCACGTCCAGCCGCCCGAAGCGATCCCGCTGGCGCGCCAGGTACCAGGTCCCGAAGCGCACACTGACCAGAGGGCGATAAAGGTCGCGCGTGGTGTAGCCGGGAGGCCAGCCCAGTTGAGTCGCAATCTCCGCCCCGGTGGATGGGATCACCTGCATCAGGCCGTGGGCCGCAGCGGAAGAGGTGGCAAGGCTCTCAAACAGACTCTCCTGCCGGATCAGCGAGAAGAGGAGCAACGGGGGCAATCCCTCCCGTTCCGCCTCGGTGACAACCAGGTCTTCGTAATAGGTCGGGTAGGCGAGACGGGCCAGGAAGACCGGCGCCTCCAGCGGCGATACGCCGGTCCGCCGCAGGACGGTTGCTGCGGCGATGATGGACGACCGGTAAAGGCCGATGTCCCGGAAGAGCAGGGCCAATCGGTACTGGGTCAGCGCATCGCCCGCGGTGGCCTGGCGGAGCGCCTCCAGTTCGGCCTTCGCCTCCTCCGGATACCCCAGTCTCCAGAGTTCCAGCCCGCGCACCAGGCGCGCGTCGCCCAGCAAAGCCTGGTCCGGTTTACCCAGGTGGTCCGCGGAAGAAAGCCCTAACCGCTGGGCCAGCCATGCTTCCGCTTCGGCCCGCATCGCGGGCGTTTCGGGTGGCGGGTTGTAGAGGGTCGGTGGGAAGGGCGGAGCATGCGGGTCGGCCAGGAGGCCGGCGGCGCGCAGGCCGTAGTATCCCCTAGGGTCGGCCTGGACGGCCTGGCTGAAGGCCGCGGTCGCCGGGAGGGTCTCGCCCACCGCCAGATATGTCTTGCCCATCCACAGAAAGGCGGCGGCCCGGTAGGGGGAGGTGGGGTAGCGGTCGGCCAGGGCCTGCCAATCGGTGAGCGCCGCGTCCCAGGCGCCTCGCTGGTAGTGCTGAAGGCCTCCCCGCAGGAGCGCGGGCGGGGCATAGTCGGAGGCGGGGAAGGTCGCCGGGATGGCCTCGTAGAGGACGGCCGCTTCCTCCCTCCGCCCGGCGCTCTCCATCAGTTGCGCGGCCAGCCAGAGAGCCTCCGCCGCCCGGGGGTGCGCGGGGGCCCTGGTCGCAAAGGTCCGATATACCTCCACTGCCCCATCGGTGTCCCTCTGGGCCGCCAGGGCGCGCGCCCAGTATATCCACCCGTCCCCCCAATACGAATTTTCCGGATGGGTCTCCACCAGGGTCTGGAACTGGACAGCCGCCAGGGCCGGACTGCCCGCCGCCAGGTGGGCCAGTCCCGCATAATAATGGGCGTCGCCGGAATGGGTCTGGGGGTAGGCGTTGATGTAGCGGTAGAGAGCCTGAACGGCGGGGCCGTACGCGCCGCCGTAGTAGTCCACGATGCCGCGGGTCAGGTCGTCCACCGGAACTCCGGCATCCACCAGGACGATGAGGGACTGGTAGGCCCAGGGACTGGTTGGGTAGTTCTGGACGACCTCCAGGTGGCGGGCGTAGGCCTCGTCGCTGCGGCCGGTCAGGAGGAGGGTCTGGGCGGCCTGGTGCTGGATGCGGGCGCGGTATTCGGGGATGCGCGCCCGGGCCAGAATCGCGTCGTACTGGGCCAGGGCGGCATCGTAGTCCCCCTGCGCGGCCCGCACCAGGGCCAGTTTCTCCCGCATCCCCACCTCAAAGGAGAGATCGGGGGCGGCATCTATGGCGGCCTGGTACGCCGCTGCGGCAGCCTCGTAGTCCCCCGCGGCGTAGAGGGCATCCCCCAACCACTCCTGGACGTAGTGGACGATGGACGTGCCCTCGCTCAGATAGGCCCGGTACTGCTCGGCCGCGCCCGGCAGGTCGCCCTGTTCGGTCAGGGCCCGGGCGAGGAAAATGCGGGCGTCGTGGGCCTCCGGAGAGGACGGGAATCGGGCCAGGAGTTCCCGAAGGGCGGCCGCTGCTCCGGGGAAATCGGCATCCTGCAGGAGGGCCTGTCCCAGTTGCAGGAGCGCCTGCGGGGCCTGCTCCCCGTTGGGGTCGGCGATGTAGGCGGCCCGAAGGGCTGAAACTGCCCCTTCGGGGTCGCCAATCTCCAGAGCCAATGTACCTTCCTGCAGAAGGACGGTGGGGTTCGGCGTGGGCGTTGGCGTCGGAGCGGGGGTCGGGGTCGGCGTGGAGGTGGGGGTAGGGGTGGGGGTGGCCGTCGGAGACGGCGTGGGGGTCGGCGTAGAGGGCAGAAAGAAATCCAGACGGCAGGCGAGCGCCGCCACCAGGAGCGCCAGAAGGCCGATCCAGGCCGGAGAAAGGGCGTACAATGGACGGTAGGAGAACTGGCGTCGGATCATCGGAACCTGCCTTCCCGAAAGATGTGGGTATTGTACCAGAAAGGGGGGAGTTGGCAACAGGGGTTTATCCTTAGCCCGACCTCGTGGGAGTTGGGGTCCAGAAGGTTCCGCCGATGGCCCTCGCGGTTCATCCAGCCCCAGATGGCACATTCGGGGGTGACGTAGCCACAGAAAGCGTTTTCCGCTCCGGCGAAGCCCAGATAACCGAAGCGCCGGGCCCGGTCACTGGGCCAGCCGCCCAGCGTGTCCTGATGACGGCAGAAGCCCGGGGCGGTTTTCGGTGGAATCCCAGGAGAACCAGCGCCGGCGTAGGTCAACTCCCGGTTCCAGCGCAGCGGCGGGACGCCGTGGTCGCGGGGTCATACCCGCCCTGGGCTCGCAGAGGGACGGCTGTCAGGACGGCGATCAGCAGGGTCAAACCGAGGCCGTAGAGACGGGATCCGCGCATACTCCATCGGATGAGAAGGGCAGCAAGGATATTTTACCCGAAAAGGAGCGGCCAGACAAGCATCCGAACCTCAGTTTTCCCCGCTTGCCTAAAATCCAATTCCGGTGTATGTTTACCCTAAACCAGGAAAGGGAGGCACAATGGACCTGTTTGCGAAGTGCGCGGCATTCACCGAGGCCAAAGAGGCACAGGCGATGGGGCTTTATCCCTATTTCATCCCCCTCACCGAAAGCGAGGGGCCCGTCGCCTGGGTGGGCAATCATCGGCTGATTATGATCGGTTCCAACAACTACCTGGGCCTCACGATGCACCCCAGGGTTCGCCAGGCCGCGCTGGACGCCATCCAGCGATTCGGCACCAGTTGCACCGGCTCCCGCTTCCTCAACGGCACCCTGGAACTTCACCTGGAACTGGAGCGGCGGCTGGCGAAGTTCGTCGGCAAGGAAGCGGCCCTGGTCTTCTCCACCGGCTACCAGACCAACGTGGGCACCATCTCCGCCCTGGTCGGCCGCGGTGACTTCGTCATAACCGATAAGGAAGACCACGCCAGCATCATAGACGGGTGCCGCCTCGCCTATGGGGAGATGCGTCGTTTCGCCCACAACGACGTGGAGGCGCTGGACCGGGTCCTCTCCCGCCTCCCCGAAGAGGCCGGCAAACTGGTCGTGGTGGACGGCGTCTTCAGCATGGGCGGCGACATCGCCCCCCTGCCGGACCTGATCCGCGTCTGCCAGAAGTACGGCGCCCGGCTGATGGTGGACGACGCCCACTCGGTGGGGGTCCTCGCCGACGGCCGCGGCACCGCCGCCTACTTCGGCGTCACCGACCAGGTGGACCTGATCATGGGCACCTTCAGCAAGTCCTTCGCCAGCCTGGGCGGTTTCATCGCCGGAGATGCCGACGTCATCCACTATATCCAGCACTTCGCCCGTTCCCTTATCTTCAGCGCCAGCATCCCCCCGGCCAACGCCGCGGCGGCCCTCGCTGCGCTGGAGGTGATGGAGCAGGAGCCGGAACGCGCTCGTCGGGTCGTCGCCATTGCCGAATGGATGCGCAACGAGTTCCGCCGCCTGGGGTTCAATGTCGGCAACAGCCAGACTCCCATCATCCCCATCATCATCGGCGACCGCAACCTCACCCTGATGACCTGGAAGATGCTCTTTGACGCGGGCGTCTACACCAATCCGGTCTTCTCTCCCGCCGTACCGGTGGGCCAGGAACTCCTGCGCACGTCCTACATGGCTACCCACACCGACGAGCATCTGGAGTTTGTCCTGGAAGTCTTTGAGCGGGTGGGTCGCACCCTCAGCCTGATCTAAACGCCGATGAGAGTTCCACCCGTACATTACCGATCCCGGACCCTGTTCTGGTTTATCCTTGCCGCCGCGGCGGTGCTGGGTCTGGTGGCGCTGGTGGCCTGCGACGCGCCGGTTACCCCCGCCGTCACCCCGACCCCCACCCGCACCCCCCGGCCCACCGCCACGCCGACCCCCGTCCCCACGCCCACCCCGGCATGGCCGGTGACGGTCGGTTGCGGGCCGGGAGTCCCGCAGGGGGCCTGCGCCCGTCTGCGGGCCGCTGTGGAGGCCGACCCAGCCCACTTTCTCTGGACCGACGCCCCTATCGCTGACGTCCGTCTGGACGCCCGAGCGCTCCCCAACACCCGCCCCGCGGGGGCCTGGACCTACGCCGTCGCCGCGCCTTTCTTCACCGTGGACGACGAAGTATCCCTGGCCGACCTGCAGGCCACCTGGGCGGGTGTGCCCTCCGGCCCCTTTGCGGCGCGCCCTCTGCTGCTGACGACCGATACCCTGGGTGTCCTGATCTATCTCTGGGGACCGCCTGCCGGAGGAACGGTCCAGCCGGTGGAGGCGGGGGCGCTTCTGAGCGAGGCGCTCCGTCTGAACGGGTGGGCCATCGTCCCTTTCCACGAACTGGAGCCCCGCTGGAAGGTTCTGCGGGTGGACGGCCGCTCCCCGCTGGAGAGAGGCCTGACCGACTACCCGCTCCAGGTCCCCCTGTTTCTGGACACCGAGCGCCGCACCGACGCGCTCTCCCTGCTACCGGCCGATTTCTCCAATCGGGACGAGTCCCGGATGGCGATTGTGGCAATGACCGGCGTCACCGCCCTCACCCGCGGGACAGCGCGGACGATGGAGCAGAAGGGCGTCACCTATCCGGCGAAGGACATCGCCCCCTGGCTTCTGGAGGCGGACCTGACCCACATCAGCAACGAGGTCTCCTTCACCCCGAACTGTCCCGTCCCGCCGGTCCTGGGGACGATGACGTTCTGCTCCCACGAGCGGTACATAGAACTGCTGGACGCCGTGGGGACGGACATCGTGGAACTGACGGGTAATCACAACAATGACTACGGGACGGGCCCCGCTCTGCACACGCTGGACCTCTTCCGCCAGCGCGGGTGGCGATGGTTCGGGGGCGGGGCGAACCTGACCGAGGCGACCACGCCGGTCACGGTGACGCTGGGGCCGAACCGTTTAGCCTTTATCGGCTGCAACTCGGTGGGGCCGTCGTACGCCTACGCCACCGAGGACTCCCCCGGCGCCGCGCCCTGTGGGGACTGGGCCTGGATTCGGGAGAAGGTCGCCGCGCTGCGGGCGGAGGGGTATCTGCCCATCGTTACCGTCCAGTACTACGAGACGTACGAATACTTCCCCACCGCCCAGCAGGTGCGGGATTTCCGCGCCCTGGCGGAGGCAGGGGCCGTCGTCGTCCAGGGAAGCCAGGCCCACCAGCCCCAGGGGTTTGACTTCCAGGCCGGGGCGTTTATCCACTACGGGCTGGGGAATCTGTTCTTTGACCAGATGCAGTCGCTGGGGACCCGGCAGGAGTTCATAGACCGACTGGTCTTCTACGATGGCCGACTGCTGGGGGTGGATTTGCGGACGGCGCTCCTGGAGGACGGCGCCCGTCCCCGGCCGATGACGCCGGAGGAGCGCCGGGCGCTGCTGGAGGCCGTCTTTGCAGCAAGCCCGTGAAGGATGGACACGAATTAACACGAATTA
>CAKZOY010000526.1 GCA_937138275.1 uncultured Chloroflexota bacterium | reverse complement strand
TTAACAACAACCCGCTGCGGTACACAGACCCCAGTGGCCACTGGATAGAGACCGCCTGGGACATCGCCAACATCGCCCGGGGCATCTACGAGGTGTTTCGGGACCCGTCCTGGCTCAACATTGCGGCGCTGGCGATGGATGTGGGGGCGACGGTGCTGCCGGGGGTGCCGGCGGGGGCGGGGCTGCTGGTGCGGGCTGGCGAGGTGGCCAGAGCAGCAGTGGGGGTCGCTACCTATGCCGATGAGGTGATAGACGCAGCCCGCGCTCTCTCCCACACCGATGAGGCCGCTGATGCCCTGCGGGCGGCGGGAAGGCTGGAGGAGATTACAAATGGGCTGCAGAGGGCAGAGGATGCGGCTCAGCAGAGCGCCGAACAAACAGCCCGTGGGGGAACTTACCTACTGGGAGACCCTGCGACAGGAAGCGTCCAATACGTAGGACACACTAATGATCTGGCCCGGCGTCAAGCAGAGCACCGGAGGGATCCCATCAAAGGGCGCTTACGATTTGAGAAGGACTGGCAGGTTGATGATTACGCAGTTCGGCGTGGGCGGGAACAGATACTGTATGACCTGGATCAGCCACCGCTGAATCGGAATCGGCCGATCAGGCCGCATCATCCGCGTCGTCAAGAATATCTGGAGGCAGCCAGGCGCTTTGAGGAACAGCGCCGATAGGAGGTGGTGTATGGGAAAGCCGCGACGGAAACACATTCGGTACACCGAGGGGCAATGGTTTGCGGTGCCGCTGAGGGATAGGGGGTATGCTTTGGGGATCATCGTGCGGGGGAGTTACAAAACGAGAGGGGGGTTGGGCTATTTCTTCGGCCCTCGGTATGAAGAGGTTCCAGGTGAGCGAGAGACGTGGTTAAAGCAGCCTGAGGATGCGATCCTTGTTGGTTGGTTTGGTGACTTGGGGATCATTTGGGGTGAGTGGCCATTGATTCCGAGCACACGTCCCTTTCGGCGGGAGGAGTGGCCGGTGCCTAAGTTCCATCGGATAGATTGGGGGCGTCCCGAGAAAGGTTGGTTAGTGGAATATGATCAGGAGAATGACGGTAGAGGCTTACCGGTCCGAGAGGTTTATTGTGATGCTAAGGACCTGTTAGGACTGCCGGAGGACGGAGTTTATGGGTACGAAGCAGTTGAAATTGTCCTAACTCAACTTTTATCTGAAGGTTAGCATCCTACCAGTTATCGCCCGCCGCCAGCAGTAGGAATTCAGACTTTATGGCTACGGGCCTACCATCCATGGCTGGGGCGGTTTATCCGTGCAGACCCTCTGGTGCCGGGGCCTGGGAATCCCCAG
>CAKZOY010000525.1 GCA_937138275.1 uncultured Chloroflexota bacterium | reverse complement strand
GGGGGGTAGGGGGGAGGGGAAACGTCAACCCTCCAGAGGATCGCACCCTTCTGGAAATCACAAGCCAGCTTCAACCCGTAGGGGTGGTACGACTTTTTGAGACTTTGCCAGAAGGCCGTGATACGACTTTACGAGATTCAACACGCCGAAGCGGAGTGGTATCGCTTGCGGTTCGTCCCGCATCGGAGCGGAAGGACCTGGGGAGGTTTCACTACACCCGCCCCGCAGCAGCCCGGACCTCCTCCTGTTCCTCCTCCCCCTCCTCTACGGGCCAGACTTCCGTGGCGCGGTCAATGAAGAGAACTCCATTGGTATGGTCAATCTCGTGCTGGAGGACGCGCGCCAGGTAGCCGCGGGCCTTGAGCCGAACCGGTTTCCCCTGCGGGTCCATCCCCTTCACTACCACCTCCACGGAGCGGGGCACGTATCCGGCCCACCCCGGCACCGAGAGGCAGCCCTCCACCCCTTCTTCTGTCTCGCGGGAAGCCCGTACCAGTTCGGGATTGATAAGTGCCAGCGAGGCCCCCGCGTCCGGATCGTCCATATCCTCCGGAATCTCCACCACGATGAGGCGCAGGGGGACACCGATCTGAACCGCTGCCAGTCCCACTCCCCGCGCGGCCCGCATCGTCTCCCGCATATCCTGAATCAGTTCCCGAATCTCCTCCGTCGGGCGAGGGACCCGACGGGATTTTTCCCGCAAGATTGGGTTATCGGCAAACAGAATCGTTCGTTGTGCCATTACGGACTTTTCTCCTCCGAAGACTCCCCGCGCTGCGGCCGACGGAGTTCGTCGTACGCCGAAAGCCATTCCAGCATCTCCAGCCGCCGCTGGCGCGCTTCTTCTTCCTGCCGCCGCCGTCGGGCAGCCTCTATATGGGAAAAAATTTCCTGCTGGACTTCCTGAGGACGGGCGACCCGCTGGAAGTGGAACGTGCCCACCGGGGCCGCCGTCTCCACGAACACATCCCCGTACTTCAGAATCCGACCTAAAAGCGTCTGGTCAAACCGCACGTTGGTCACCTGTTCCAGCGATGCCTCCCGCCGCTGCTCTCGCAACAGAAGAGGAAGACGGTCCACCTGGATGATACGCGTGGCGGTCAACTGAAAATAGTCGTTCTGGCAATCTTCAAACCGCCAGAGATACCAGGGGATGACAATGAACATCCCCGCCGCGTACAAAAGGACCAGACCAGGAGGCACCGCTCCATGTACGAGATACTCCAGGAGCAACACGAACAGGGTTAGTCCTCCCCCTATCGTAAACGGCAACCATGTGTACTCTATCATCGCGACCCAGTGACGGCGCCAGGTGATGGTTGCCCCCTCCCGATGCCAGGAGGAGAGGAAGAAGGACTGCCAGATGGCGCGCATCCAGAGCAAACATCCGTCACCCCCAGAGACAGGGGCAAGCGTAGATGGAGAGGGTTCCTCTTCCCCCTCCCGGAGGAAGTGGCGTCGGACCGCTTTGCGGATGGATTCCCGCTCCCGCACGCGCTCCAGAGATAGAACCCGTTCCTGCTGCACCAAAATCGCTTGCAGGACCTCACGCGGTTTCGCAATACGCCGAAAGACAACCTGACCAGCCCCTCCGGCTGTCTCTATCAGCAGGTCTCCGAAATTCAATAAGCGCTCTATCGGGCCCTCTTGGACGATTTGCACGTTCTGGATCGCCCGCAGCGGTGCCGCGGAGAACCGCTCCCCCATAAGCCCCGGCCGCTCCCGGTGAATCACCCGACGGTTGGTGAGAATGTAAATGTCATTCCGCCAGTCCCAGACGAAATACCCCACAGTCAGGAGAAAGGGCAAAGCAACGAGCATCAACAGAGCACCAACCAGCGTTCCCAGGGGAGTATGGGCGATGATCAACAGGATGCCTACAAAGGTCATAAGCAGCACAAAGATAAAGAGCAACCCGATCCGTTCCCACAGAGTAAAGGGGTGGCGGCGGACCATTTTGACCACTACTTCCCGAGGCTCCAGCCAGGAGAACCGCCAACGCAGGTGCTGCCGCTGCTCTTTCACGTCGGACCGCATCTGCAGCGCCCGCTCTATTCCCGGATGAGCGGAGAGCAAGCGGTCAAAGTCCTCTTTGTCAATGCACAGAAAGACGGTCTCCTCCAGGGTCTCCACTGTCGCGTCCCGCACGTCGCCCAGGAGCAGCGAGGTCTCCCCGAAGGCGTCTCCCGGCCCCAGCCGCTTCACTTCCACAACCCGCCCCTCCGGGTCCACGCGGGTCACCCGTACCGCGCCGCTCAGGAGGATGTAGTAGCGCAAGCCCAGTTCCCCCTGAGCACAGACGGTCTGATAGGGAGCATAGGGGATTTCCTTCACCACCTGGACCAGTTGCCGCAGTTGCGGCCGCTCCAGGCGAGAGAAGAGCGGGATTTCGTGCAGAATCTGGATGAGTTCTTCTGTTGATGCCATCAGGATTGCGGATTGCAAATTGCAGATTGCAAATTGCAGATTGCAGATTGCAGATTGCAAATTGCAGATTGCAGATTGCAGATTCTAAATGGGCGAGCCTTCGGGGCCCAGTTCAAAGAGCAACGGGGTGAGGGTTTCCTCCCGCCCGGCGCGATGGCCGAAGAGGGCCTCCACCTCCCGCACCAGGGCACGGTTCAGCAGCATCAGCGGTAACCCCATCGGGCAAACCCGCTCGCATTCGCCACACTCCACACACCGCCCCGCCAGATGAAGGGCGCGGCCGAGGTGGAAAATGTATTTCTGGGGGACCTCAATGCCCGCATCCACCCACAGGCCATCGTCCCGCTCAAACATGCAGGTGGGGCAGTAGCAGCCGGGGCAGACCTGCCGACAGGCATAGCAGCGAATGCAACGGTCAAACTGGGCCAGCCAGAACGCCATCCGCTCGGCCGGAGGCATCGCCGCAACCCGCTCCAGGTCCGACCAGTCGTCCGGGGCCGAAGATGCCGACGGTGGCGCGCCGACCAGCACGTCGTAGAGAACGGGGGAGCGGTCGGTGCAGCGGCCGCACTTGGGGGCCTGCTGCTCCGTCTCATCCACCACCCCTTCGCAGGTCACGCCGATCACAAAGAGGCGAGAACGCTCTATCTGCCGCTCCGCCAGCAGGACGTTCAGCGCACGGCTATCGCACGGCTTCACCACAATCCCCACCCGCGGCGGTTCTTCGCCGCGCCGGCGCGGTTTTTTCTTATTGTGCAGGTAGACGGTCAGATTATGGACGCACTCCGGCCCCCAGATCAGGCGGTTCGCCTCTGCGGAGTCGTAGATGACCACGGGGCGCGCCCCACCCCGACGGCCCGCTTCGTAGCCGATCACACAGTCCACCTGCTTCTCGGTCAGCAAGCGATGGGCCTGGGCGCGCAGTTCTCGGGTCAGGGATTCGTTCATCGCCATCCCCCTGTTTCAGAATTCCGTCCTCATCGCCGCAACCCGATCTCCTCAATCCCCCAGAGTTCGCTTTCCTCAAAGGGGTCCAGGATGAGCCCTTCCACGTCCGGCCGTATCACGGCGAAGCGAGGACGCCAGAAAAGGGGCAGCGCAGGCAACTGCTCGGTGAAAATGCGCTGCGCTTCCGTATGGAAATTCCGGTACTCAAATGTCCTCGGGAGCGCGGCCAGTGCCGCCTGACAGGCCGCATCGTACTCCGGATTGGAAAAGCCCGACGCGTTCGGCCGTCCCCAATTCCCCTGATCCGGAATCTCTCCGGTCATATAGAGGTAACAGGGCGGCTCCGTCTCGTTGTACCAGGTAAAAACCGCCAAGTCAAATTGACGGCCGAAGATGGGTCCGATAGGGCCGTCGGCGAAGAAATCCCGCGCCGGGACGGAGTTCACGACCACCTGAATACCGCAATCCGCCAGGTTGGCCCGGATAAGGCGCGCAATGGTCTCCTGTTGCGTATCCCCCCGGATGGTCAACAGGGTCACCGAGAAGGGGGTACCGGCGCGGATGCCGGTCACGTTATAGGCTTCCAGAACGCCGTCGCCGTTCTGATCGGCCCAACCCGCCTCTGCCATCAGCGCCCGCCCTATCTGCGGGTCATACGTCCAGCGCGTGAGCCGGTCCTGGGCATACAGGGGGTGATCGGGCGGTATGTACACATCCGCCAGTTTCCCCGTGCCCAGGGTGACCTCATCCACAATGGCCTGCCGGTCTATGCAGTGGGCAAAGGCCTGGCGAACCCGCACGTCCTCAAAAAAGTCCGAACGCCTGTAGGTTGCGACCGGATTGATGCCGAACTCCAGATGCTCCCACTGGTTGGAAGTGGAAACGACCAGGCGCAACAGCCCCTGCCCTTCCGCCTCCTTCAGAAACGGGAGAAGCGATTCCCCTCCGTCCCCAAGGATGCCCAGGTCGCACTCGCCCGCCAGCAACATCGCCGCCACTCCCTCGGCATTGGGGGCAAAGCGGAAGGTCAGATAATCCACTTTCGGCAACCCCTCCCCGGCGCGGAAGTAGAGGGGATTGCGCTCCAGGGTGATGTGGTCTCCCTGGACCCATTCCGTAATCCGGAACGGCCCCCAGCCGATGGGCTGTCGGGTGCTCTCCGGACGACTCAGCAGGTCGGCGGGGGTAGCGCGCAGTTGGGTCTGCCAGAGATGGCGCGGGAGCGGGCTGAAAAAGTTCGCTGCGTAGAGGTCATCCACATACCCCGGTATCCCCGTCCAGACCACCGTCCGTTCCCCCGCCGCGGCATAGGCCGAGGTGCGGTCACAGATGTATTTGGAAGACGGCGTATCCGGATGGCAGGTCAGTTCGTAACTGTAGACCGAATCATCCGCCGTCACCGACTCTCCGTCCGACCAGAGAATCCCCTCTTTGAGTTCCCACGAAACGACCATCTGCTCCATTTCAATGGGCGTGGCACCGTCAAAGGTGACAACACATTCGGGGTTCGCGGCATCCATACAGGTGTGGCTGGGGAAAACCTGCGTCCCCTGCTGCAGAGAGACCACCTCTCCGGTGATATCCACCACGCGGTCCCCGGCCTGGACGGTGACGGGCTGGAAATAGGCGTCCCCATCGTCCAGCGAGGGCAGTTTTTCCAGGATGACCGGCTGGAAGTCAAAGGAGCGGTAGTCAATGGGGCCATCGTAAATGGCCTCCAGGACGTTGCGGGCGGCGGGGGACCCGCCGTACAGGTAGAGGCTCTCCGGCTCCCCCACCTGGCAGACGGTGAGGCGGGTCGGGCCAGGGGTCTCGGTGGGAGATGGAGTGGCGGTGACCACGACGGTGGGGCCCGGCACAACCACGGTCTGAACCGCCGTGGGAGACTCACAGGTGGCCAGCAGAAGGGTTCCGATGAGAGTCAGGGAAGACGCGACAGCCAGTTGACGCACCAGGTCTTTCGGAAGCACTTTGTCTCCTTAACCACAAAACTGGAGTGTGGCAAGTTGCCCTGCCTGTGGGTTTGCGGATCGGCCCGCCGGGAAAGGCGCTATCCGGCGCCCTTCTCTTTCAGGCGGACGATTTCCGCCCGAATCTCCTCCCGTCGGGCAACGGCCTGACGGGCGGGCGCCGCCAGTTGCTCTTCCCACGCGGACGCCAGTTCCGCCACTTTCCCGATCAGTATCTCCGCCGGGTCCAGGACGTTGTGCAGGAGGGGGTTCACCAGCCAGGTGTTCAGCCCGGCGTCGGCCCGGGAGTTGAACCAGTCGCCCATCGGCTCCAGGATACGGGTGTAGAGTCCCTGCACCAGCAACGGGAGCATCCCCACCACTTCCCCCATCCGCTCCAGGCCGCCCCGAATCTGCCGACCAAAAGTCCCCGGCAGCCGATCCAGGATACGGGAGAGGAAACCGCCCACCGTCTCGGCGACGGGGCTGGTCAATCCCAGTGCTCCGTTGATCTCGTTCTCCAGCGCCGTCAGCCGCTGGGAGAGCGTGGTCAGTATGTCGCGCAGCCAGCGGATGCCGGATTGCAGCGTGGGGAATCGGGATTGGAAATCCAGCAGGGCCTCGCGGGCGCTCTGGATCGCCTCCTGCAAACGGGTCGCCAGGTCGCGGACGGTTTCTATGACAGACGCGACCGCTCCCACACCCCGCAGGATGAGGTCATCCAGTCCCAATGCATCCATCTCTTCGTACAGAGCAATGATCCGGCGCAGCCGGTCGGCCTCTCGCTCCAGCGCAGCCGCGTGGGCAGCGCTCAATTGCCAGAGGGTCAATCCTCCGGTCAGGGCGACAATGACGCCGCCCGCCGCGGCGGCGCCGAGAAACTGCCGCCTGCTCACCGCCGGGGGATTGGCCTGCGCGGTCACGCCGACCAGCGCGTCCGCCGTCATCCGATCCAGCACTTCCAGAGTACCGTCGTCCAGCCGCCCCAGTCGCTCCATAATCCGGGCGATTCGGGCGGAGCGTCGCAATTTCTCCATCTGGGATTCCTCGTTTGCTCCGCTGTGTGCTCCGTTCATTTTCCCTCCAGGGCGGAGTCAGTCTGGGGGAACATACCCCATCCGTCGTACCAGGCGCATGTCCCGTCGCCAGTTTTGGCTCACTTTGACCCACAGGTCCAGATAGACCTTTCCCCCGACCATCCGCTCTATCTCCTGGCGCGCCGCCGTCCCGATCCGGCGCAGCATCTGCCCCCCCGCGCCGATCAAAATGCCCTTCTGGGACTCCTTCTCCACGTAGATGGTCGCCGCAATGTACACCCCACCCGTCTCCCGTTCCTTGTACTCCTCCACGACGACGGCGACCGAATGGGGCACCTCTTCGTGGGTGAACCGCAGGACCTGCTCGCGGATGAGTTCGACAGCGATCTCCCGTTCCGTCTGATCGGTGATCAGGTCATCCGGGTAATATCGGGGGCCTTCCGGCAGATGGGCAATGATGATGTCCAGCAACTTATCCAGGTTGACCGCCTCGGTGGCAATGGTCATCATCCAGCCTGCGTAGTCCGGCACCAGCGCCCAGTACGCCTCAGTATGGGGCTTCACCTTCTCCGGCGGCAGCAGGTCCATCTTGTTGAGCGCCAGGATGACCGGGTTGGACGTCCGCTGGCGGATCATCTCGGCGATCATCCGGTCCTCCTCGGTAGGCATCACGGAGACGTCCACCACAAAGAGGACAACGTCGGAATCGGGGATCGCCGCGGCGGCGGTGGCGACCATCACCTCGCCAAGTTTGTGGAGCGGCTTATGGAGCCCTGGCGTATCCACGAAAATGATCTGGGCATCCGGACGGGTGAGAATGCCCCGGATGCGGGTGCGCGTCGTCTGGGGCTTGGGAGAGACGATCGCCACTTTGTGCCCCAGCAACTGGTTCATCAGGGTAGACTTGCCCACGTTGGGCCGACCGATGACCGCCACAAAACCGGAGCGGTGGCCCGGGGGAGTGGTTTCTAAGTCTATCCGGATTTCTTCGTCCATTACCCTGTTATTATCCACACATTGGGGAGAACGTCAAGCAGGAAGCAGGAAGCAGGAGGCAGGAAGCAGGAAGCAGGTAGCAGGAAGCAGGAAGCAGGTAGCAGGAAGCAGGAAGCAGGTAGCAGGAAGCAGGAAGCAGGTAGCGAGTGGTTGTCACGGGTTCTGGGTGAGCAGGCCACTATCCACCAGGGTGTAGA
>CAKZOY010000524.1 GCA_937138275.1 uncultured Chloroflexota bacterium | reverse complement strand
GCCGCCCCCACAAACCCCACACCCCACCCCTTTCCCATGCGGGGCAAATTGCTGCGCAAGCCCCGGCGGATTTTGTTTGACAAATGGTAACTATTCAGCCAGGGTGGCCCTTTGTGGTGTTCATAAAAAAACCGCAGAGACACAGAGAGCACAGAGGAGCGCAGAGAGAAATATTTCTTCGTGCCCTTTGTGTGGTCCGTTGTGCTCTTCGTGGTGATGGGAAAAACCACAGAGAGATGCAAAGGGTTCTATTACCTCTCCGGGAATCCTCTGTGTCCTCTGCGTCTCGGCGGTGAAAAATGGGGCGTGGCTGAACAGTTACTTGCTTTTTATGTTTTAATTTTTACTTTATCACGTTTTACGCCGTGGTGAATCCCTATGGCTAATTCTGCCGATGATGAAATTTCCCCGGTAGAGGGTCATGGAGAAGTGCCCCCAACTTCCGCCGAAGCGGTTGCGCCCCGATGGGCAAAGGTGCTGGTCATTCTGTGGGGGCTGGTTCTCCTGCTGCCGGTGCCTGTCTTCATCCTGGGGTACTGCTGCGCCACCACTGCGCTGGCTTCCGGTGAGGGAGGGGGCAACCTGACGGGAGGGCTGGGCCTGGTTACGGCCCTCTTCGTCGGGGCAATCTGCGGTGGAGGGATGCTCTGGCACGGCGCGGCGTCGCTTCGGGGGAAACCTTCCCGGCCGCTGCGCCTACCTCCAGCCTGGGCGCTGGTCGGCGGGTTCGTCGTGGCGATGGGGACCGCCCTGGGGCTGGCCCGGTTGAGGTGGGTCGCGCCCATCCTGGCCCCCTGGTTCATCGTTGCGGCCGCGGTGCTTATGCCACTGGCTGCCCTCGTATTGGCAGTGGATGACCGCCCCGAACGGGTCACCTGGCGGTGGGCGCTGGTCGCCTTCGCCGCCGGCGCGACCGTCTCCACCACACTGACGCTGATCCTGGGGTGGCTGACCCCCTTCTTCATCGTCTGGGAGATTCTGGACCTGGAGGAACCCATCCGCCGCGCTGCGGAGCGCTTCGCGGCGCTTCTGGCCGGGCGGGAAGTGGCCCGCGCCCTCACCGACCCGTTCTTCCTGCTGATGATGGTCCAGTACGCCGTCCTGACCCCGCTGATAGAGGAGTTCGCTAAATCGGTGGTGGTCCTGCCGCTGATCCGGCGCGTCTCCCGGCGGGAAGCATTTCTGCTGGGAGCGGCGGCCGGGACGGGGTTCGCCGTCCTGGAAGACCTGGTCTATGCGCTGGACGCGGGGAGCGGATGGAGTGGTTCACTGGCCGTCCGCGCGCTGGGCGCGGCGGTCCATCCCCTCTGCACCGGTATGGCGGCGTTGGCCTGGCACGCGCTGCTCCAGCCCGACCCGGAGTCCGCCGACCGGGCCACTCGCTGGCGCCTCTGGGCCCGCCTCTTCGGGATGGCGCTGGCGGCCCACGGGATATGGAACGGGAGCATTCTCCTCTGGTCGGCCCTCTCCGGGACGCCGCTCTTTGGAGTGGTCCAGCATACCCGGGTTATCGGGACGGGGATCGCCGTCGGGCTGCTGGCCCTGCTGGGCGTGGAGGGCGCTGCGGCAGCGTGGGGGGTACGGACTATGTCCCGGCGCCTGCAGGGAGCGGAGGTAGCGGCCCGGCGTTGGGCCCTGCCGGAGATGCCGGAGGAGCGGGCAATCGCTCTGTGGGCCGTAGTCTGCCTGATCGTCCTGCTTCCCCTGGGCCTGGCCCTGCTGCGCCAGTGGTGGGGAAGGTGAATATGCGCCGATTGCTCCGTTCGCCCCATCTCTACATCGCCCTGGCCCTGATCGCGGCCAACGCCCTGGCCTGGGGTGCCGCCCTGCGCCCAACCGGCCCCCTCTACCAGGCGCAGCCGGTCCTGGAATCCGACCTGGCTGATCTGCGGCAGCGACTGATAGAGGGCGGGCACAGCGGTGAGACGTTCACGCTCCACATCACCGACCAGGAGGGAGCGGAGACGATCGCCTGGTTTCTGGACCGGCACCCTGAAGTCCCCTTCCGGTATCCCCGCATCGCCTTCCACCCCGGCGAGATAGAGGCCTGGGGTGTAGCGACGGTGCTGGGACTACGGCTTTCCATCCACGGGCGGGCGACGATGCATCTGGCGGATGGCGTCCCCATCGTCCGTCTGACTGAACTGGGGGTGGCCGGTGCGCCGGTCCCCGGATTCGTCCTTCAGGCCATCCAGGACGCCGTCTACCAGCAGGTGGACCTGACCAACCGACCGCTCCCCGTCGTCTTCACCTCGCTGGAGATTCGGGAGGGGGAGATGGTGGCGGAGGGGGTGATTCGGTAGACGTAAAACGTGGGGCGTAAAAAGTGAAGCGTAATCTGGCTACCTGACAGTTTTCCAATAGGACGCGGATGAACGCGGACAAGCGCGGATGAAATGAATAAATTTCCGGGCGGGAATGACATTTATCCGCAAAAGGAAAGAGCGCGAAGGAAGGCCCTTCGTTGATCCTGGACAGCCAATGGCGTTTTGATTTATAAAAGAATCCGCGATCATCCGCGTAAATCCGCGTCTCAAGAGAGTGTCAGGTGGCTAGA
>CAKZOY010000523.1 GCA_937138275.1 uncultured Chloroflexota bacterium | reverse complement strand
GCATCAATTTTCAATGGACATCAGGCCGATTTGCCTGTTGCGGAAAATGGCCTTAAAATACGAACACGCAACACGCATCACGCAACACGCAACAGATACATGGAAATCCGCTATACTCCCATCCCCCAGCAGCGCTCCATCTGGGCCTACATCATCGCTGCGGCGAATGCCCTCTTCTTCCTGGGAGCCTTCGTCGTGGGCCAGGAGACGGCGCTGGTCCTGGGGGCGAAAATCAACCAGGCCATCGTCCTCGGCCAGTGGTGGCGCCTCCTCACCGCTGTTTTCCTCCATGCCGACCTGCTGCACCTGGGGATGAACACCTACGCGCTCATTGCCTTCGGTCCGCAGGTAGAGCAGATATACGGTCGGTGGCGCTTCCTGCTATCCTATCTGACCGCTGGCCTGACCGGCAGCGCTTTCAGTTTCCTGCTCAACCCCTATCCATCGGTCGGCGCATCCGGCGCCATTTTCGGGTTGATCGGCATGCTGGGCGCGTACTTCTACCGGTATCGCCACCAGTTGCGTTCCGGGAGAGCCGCGCTGGGCAACATCCTCTTCATTCTGGCCTACAACCTCTTCTACGGCCTGGCGAATCCCCGGGTGGACAACTGGGGCCACATCGGCGGCCTGCTGGCGGGCCTGACCCTGGGCTGGTTCCTGGCGCCCCTGTACGTCGTGGTTCAGCCGGACCCCTTCCGCCCCCCGCAGGTGATGGAGGTCCGCAGCCCCCGGCGCTGGATCGCGGGACTGGCCCTCGTTGGCGGGGGGATTCTGCTCGTCCTCATCGCAGGCATCCTTCGCTGGGGATAGGATATGTCAACTTCCCAACCCACCGAACACATCCTCCGCCTCCACCACAAACTGCTGGCCGAATACGGCGAACCCCAACGGCGACCCTACGACCCTATCGCCGTCCTCATCTCCACCATCCTCTCCCAGAACACCAACGACGTCAATCGGGATCGGGCCTACGAGCGGTTGCGGGAGCGCTTCCCCACCTGGGAGGCCGTCCTGAACGCCCCCCTGGAAGAACTGATAGAGGCGATTCGTCCGGCGGGACTGGCCCCCACCAAGGCGCCGCGCATCCAGGAGGCCCTGCGCCGCATCCGGGCGGAGCGGGGCGATTTCTCCCTGGATTTCCTGGCCCACCTGCCGCTGGAGGAAGCGCGGGACTGGCTCCTCTCCATCCCTGGCATCGGTCCCAAGACCGCTGCCATTGTCCTCCTCTTTGCCTTCGGCCGCCCCGCCTTCCCGGTGGACACCCACATCCACCGCGTCGCCCGGCGGCTGGGGCTGATCCCGCCGCGCGCCACCCGTGAGCAGGCCCATGAACTCTTGGAACACCTGATCCCTCCCGAACTCTACTATCCCCTCCATCTCAACCTCATCGCCCTGGGGCGGGACGTCTGCCATCCCCGCAACCCCGAATGCGGCCGCTGCGTCCTGCGGGACGAGTGCGACTTCTACCGGGAGAAGGTCGCCGATGCCCACCGTTAACCTCATCCTCGTCCGTCATGCCGAGACGGTCGCCAACGTCCAGCGGCGCTGGGTGGGGTGGAACGACACGCCGCTGACCGACCGGGGGGTTGCGCAGGCGCAGGCCACTGCCTGCCGCCTGGCGGATGAGGTGGAGGACGCCGTGGCCCTCTACACCAGCCCGCTCCCTCGGGCAATGGAGACGGCGCGGATTATCGGGCAGGCCCTGGGACTATCCCCCGTCCCGCTGGACGACCTGCGGGAGATCAACTTCGGGACGATGGACGGAGTCACCCTGGAGGAGATGAAAACCCTGTACCCCGACCTCTACGCGCGCTGGCGGGATCGGACGGACATGGACTTCACCTGGCCTGGAGGGGAGCGCCGCGCCGACTTCTTCCGTCGGGTCATCGCTGCCTACGAGGAAATCATTGCCCGTCACCCCTGGGGGGCGGTCATCATCGTTGCCCACGGCGGCACCCTGCGGGCCATCCTGGCCTACCTGCTGCCGGAGCAGATGAGCCAGTGGTGGGGCTACGAACTGAGCCACTGTTCAGTGACGCGAATTGAGGTGGAAGACGGTCGCCCCCATTTGCTGACCCTCAACGACAAATCCCATCTTCCGACAGAGTAGGGGGCCGAAAGTCCCCACCGCGGGCGGGACCCTGCGGCAGGGAGCGCGGCCTGGCGATGCAGGGCATTTTTCCTCTCTCCCCCGCAAGCGGGGGAGAAGAGGGCCGGGGGGATGAGGAGGGGTTAACGTCTGCCGACCGACGATTTCCGCTTATTGTCCAAATCATTTGTCCGGCCGGACTATCACCAAGCGGTAAATGGGGATTCCCCCGTCTGCGCCACGGATATTACCCAGCAATCTGCCATAAAACTGAAATGCCCCCCAAATCCTGCAATTTGCAAAAAGGGGGAATTCTGGTATAATTTTTTCTAAGGAAGTCCTGTTTGCCCATTGGTTCACCCCTTCGCTCCACCTCTCCGTGCAACGGATAATCACTGGTCCTCAGGCCTTCCACATCATATTCCCTGAGGAGGAAAAATGAAGAAGTTCAGTCTGTGGATCGCGGCCAGCGCGCTGATTCTGGCTGTCCTGGCCTGTGGAAGGTCCACACCGGTCCCGCCCACCGTGGAACCTACCGCCACTGTCCCGCCCGTCACCCGCCCTACCGCCGCGCCGTCTGGTATGGTCAATTTGACCCTGGATAACCAGTCCGGCCTGCCGGTCTGCTACGTCTACATCTCTTCTGTCCAGGAGGAGGAATGGGAAGAGAACTGGTTGCCGCAAAAGGAGATGATCCCTTCGGGCAGCAGCCGGGTCTTCCAGTTGGAGGAAGGGGCCTACGACCTGCGCGCTGATGATTGCGACAACAACCTGGTAGACATTCACTACGAGGTGCAACTGGCCGGGGAGATGACCTGGTCTCTGGAACCGATCCAGCGGGCGCCGGTGCTCATCGTCAACAATTCCAGCCACGAAATTTGCTAC
>CAKZOY010000522.1 GCA_937138275.1 uncultured Chloroflexota bacterium | reverse complement strand
GGGTCTGCCCCTACGGCGACAATGTTGCGCAGCGCCTCATCTATGACTGCCCAGGCCATCGCATAGGGGTCTATCTTCCCGTAATGCGGGTTGATCCCGCAGCCGACGGCGATGCCGCGGAGGGAACCCGTCTCCGGAGGGCAGAGCACCACGCCGTCGGAAGGGCCATCGTTTTCCCGCCCGACGAGCGTTTTCACCACCGTCGCGCCCTGGACTTCGTGGTCGTAGCGGCGGATGGTGGCCTCTTTGCTGGCAATGTCGGGCCAGGAGAGGAGGCGCATGAGCAGCAGACCGGGGTCCTCCTGAGGGATCTCCGCCATCTCCACTTCCGGGGGGTCCCAGACGGCGCGTAAGCGGCGGCGCGGCAGGCCGCGATGGAGAAACTCCATGTCCAGTTCCCCGACGATTCGCCCCTTGTGACGCACGGTCAGGCGGCGAGTGTCGGTGAAGCGCCCGATGACCGTCAGTTCCACGTCGTAGCGGTCGCAGAGTTCCTGGAGGCGCGAGAGATTTTCCGGAGGCACTGCCAGGACCATCCGTTCCTGCGCTTCGGAGAGCCAGATTTCCCAGGGACGGAGACCGGGATACTTCAGGGGGACGCTGGAGAGTTCCACTTCGGCGCCCAGTTCCCGACCCATCTCCCCCACGGCAGAGGAGAAGCCCCCCGCGCCACAGTCGGTGACGGCGTGGTAGAGATGCTCATCTCGCGCCGCGATGATGACTTCCAGAACGGCCTTCTCGGTAATAGGGTTGCCGATTTGCACCACACTTCCCACCGTCTGCGCGGTGTCGTGGGTCAGAGCGGCCGAAGAGAACGTCGCACCATGGATGCCGTCCCGGCCGGTGCGCCCTCCGATAGCGACGATCAGGTCACCGGGGCGCGGGGAGCGGGGATGGCAATCGCGCGGGGCCAGCCCCACACATCCGCAGAAGACCAGCGGGTTGGCAATGTAGTGAGGGTCAAAAAGAATCGCCCCGCTGACGGTGGGGATGCCCATTTTGTTGCCGTAGTCCTCTATCCCGGCAATGACGCCCGTGGCGACCCGACGGGGATGGAGAACGCCCGGGGCAAGGGACTCCGCGGGAAAGTCCTGCGGCCCGAAGCAGAGGACGTCCGTATTGGCAATGGGGCGAGCAGAGACCCCCAGGATGTCCCGGATCACCCCGCCAACGCCGGTATTCGCGCCGCCGAAAGGCTCCAGCGCCGAGGGATGGTTGTGGGTCTCCACCTTAAAAGACACGTCCCATTCCTCATCCAGCGCGATCACCCCGGCGTTGTCCACAAAGGCGGAGCGCACCCAGGGCTTGCGGACGGTCTCCGTCACCGCCTGAATGTAGGTCTTCAGCAGACCGTCTATCTCTTCCCGGTAGGGGGGCGGTTTCTCTACACCATTGGGGAGGCGCCTGGGAAGTCCGCCCCGGCACTCGTAGTCTATCCAAGCCTTGAACGTTTTGTGGACGCAGTGCTCAGACCAGGTCTGAGCCAGGGTTTCCAGTTCCACGTCAGTGAGGTCTCGCCCCAGGGCCCGACAGTACTGCTGGATGGCTTGCATCTCCGGAAGGGAGAGGGCCAGCACCCGCTCCTGGCTGATGCGAAGAAGGTCATCGTCGGTCGCTTGACGGAGAGGGATCGTCTCCACCTCATCAGAAGGGGCAGCCGGTGGGGCAAAGCAAGGAGTTAGCGGACCCAGGGTGTAGGATTGGATGACATCGTTGCAGAGGAGGGATTCGGCGATATGGCGGAGGGTATGTTCGTCCAGCGTTCCGACCAATTCGTAGCGAGTGGCGGTAGCGGCATATTTCAGCCCGCGGATGCCCAGGCCGTGGGCAGCGCACAGCAAGCGCTCGGCCACGTTGTCGGTGACGCCGGGATGGAGCATCACCTCCACCACCCAGGCATCTGCCGGGCCGGAGAAGGGTGGGCCGTCCATCCGGGCCCAGCGGTACTTCTGGGCCACCGGATCGGTCAGCAACTCCCGGCAGATGCGTTCTATCTCGGCATCCGTCAGTTCCCCCTGCAGGAAGTAGAGGTCGGCAACGCGAACTTCCCGGACTCCCTCCACTCCCAACAGATGGATCTGAGAGAGCAGACTGCGGACTCGTCCCTCAGGGATGGATGCGCTCCAGCGAACCTCTACCCGATAGACCATACTCCCCCCCCGACAAATCAGAGTTCCCAGCGTTCGGCGAGAAGTAGTTCCTAAAGTAACTGTTCAGGCTATTGTCCTTCAGCGATTGGAATCGCCCCTCAAGTGCTCGCAACCGGGCGTCCACCGGGGTGGACGCCGCCCCGGCGACCGCGCAGGCGGTCGCCCGGCACGAAGTGCCCTCCAGGGGCGGTTTCAACCGCTGGCTGAACAGTTACGTTCCTAATACGCCCTGGCAAAAACGGCGCGCTCCGCGGACTCCTGCCCACATACGACGCAGGGCCCCGTCCCCCTCTCTTGCTCCAGGGGGATACACCGGATGGTCGCCGTCGTCTCTTCCTTGACCTTCGCCTCGCAAGCGGCGTCACCGCACCACCAGGCATAGGCGAAGCCGTTCGCCACTGCCTCCCGTAACCCCTCAAAGTCCTCCGGACAGTACGTGTTGGCCTCCCGGAACGCCAGCGCCCGCCGGTACAGATCGGCCTGGATCGTCATCAGCATCTCCCGGACGGCCTCGGACGCTCCGGCAATGGAGACGGCGGTTTTCCCCTCCTTGCCGGGGCGATCCCGCCGGGCCAGGACCACTTGCTCCTGGGCCACGTCTTTGGGGCCGATCTCTATCCGCAAAGGTACCCCGCGCATCTCCCAGTCGTTGAACTTCCAGCCGGGGGAGACTCCCTCCCGAGCATCCAGTTTTAGGCGGATCTCCGGCTCCAGCATCCCCTTCACCCGGTTCGCCGCCTCCAGCACGACGGCCTTCTCTTCGTCGTTCTTCCAGATGGGGACGATGACGACCTGAATCGGGGCCAGTTTGGGGGGCAGGATCAGCCCTTGATCGTCGCCGTGAACCATCACCACTGCCCCGACCATGCGGGTGCTTACCCCCCAACTGGTCGTCCAGGCGTACTGCAACTGGTTGTTCTGGTCCAGGAACTGGATATCAAAGGCGCGCGCGAAGTTCTGCCCCAGGAAGTGGGACGTGCCAGCCTGGAGGGCGCGCTTATCCCCCATCATCGCCTCAATGGTGTAACTGGTCACCGCTCCGGCAAAGCGCTCACTCTCGCTCTTGCGCCCTTTGATGACCGGGATGGCGGCGTCCTCTATGGCGAATTCGGCGTAGAGATTCAGGATCAGGAGCGTCTCCTCTATCGCCTCCTCGGCGGTGGCATGGGCGGTGTGGCCCTCCTGCCAGAGGAACTCCGTTGTCCGCAGGAAGAGACGGGTGCGCATCTCCCAGCGCACGACGTTGGCCCACTGGTTGATGAGGATGGGCAGGTCCCGGTATGACTGCACCCACTTGGCGTACATGTGACCGATGATGGTCTCCGACGTGGGCCGCACGACCAGGGGCTCCTCCAGTTCCTCCCCCCCGCCGATGGTCACAATCGCCAGTTCCGGAGAGAATCCCTTCACATGCTCCGCCTCTTTCTGGATGAAACTGAGCGGGATGAAGAGGGGGAAGTAGGCATTGACGTGACCGGTGGCCTGAAAGCGCCGGTCCAATCCCTCCTTGATGTTCTCCCAGAGGGCGTAGCCATAAGGTTTGATGACCATGCACCCCCGGACGGGGGCGTAGTCGGCCAGGTCGGCCATCTGGACTACGTCGGTGTACCAGCGGGAATAGTCCACACTCCGAGGGGTTACTTTGGCAGTCACTCGTCTCCTCCCTGAGAAGTTAGCCTCTTCCTCCGGCGCGGCAGCAGGCGACGCAGCGCGCGGGCCAGCCGGTGGAGCAGGCGGGACGAGTACTGGTCCGCGAAATGTTGCGCCGCCTCCTCCGGCCGCACCTGCGGGCCGAACTGCTCGCGCAGGAAGTGTTGATGGTCCATAATCCAGAGATACAGGTCGGCCTCCGTCCGGCCGGGGAAATGCTTCAGGATGTCCTGTTCCCGGATGATGCGCACCAGGGGGATGTAGAGGTTGTCGTACCAGTCGCAGATCGCCTCTTCTTCGGGGATGAAGCGCTGCTGCTCCAGCCCCATAAAGTAGCGGTGGACGGCGATGTGCTCCAGGAGCCGCTGGTAGCCGCCGCCGATGGTGAAGCGGATGTTCTGATCGGGACGGAGGTCGTCCAGACGGGTTCGCTCCAGGAAATCGGCGTACTCGCCCAGGATTTCCAGGTCGTCGGCGTCTATGCTGGCCTCCACGGGGACGCGCGTGCGGGCCTCAATGACTTCGGCCTCAATGAACTCCTGCCCGCGGTCGCGCGCTACGGATACCCGATGGTTGCCGTCCAGCACAAAGTAGGCATCGCCCACTTTGTAGAGTTTTACCGGCGGCAGGCCGACATCATCGTAGAACGCCCGGCTGATGGAGCGCCAGCGGCGCATCGTATGGGACTGGGTGGGCAGGAAGGCGCGGTCAAAATCCCGGTAGCGGTCCACACTGCCCACAATCTGATGGAGGGGGACGGTCTGGATACCCCGGTAGACCTGCCCGCCGATGTGCAGGTGCTCCCGGACCTCTGCCCACGAGAGCAGTTGATTCGGCTGCCCACTCAGCACCGACCAGACCGTCCGCAGAAAGGCGCGCAAACGGGCGTCCTGAAAATCCAGCATCGTGTCCAGATCGCTCATTTTTCCCACTCCAGGAGGGCAAAGGGATATACGTTGATGACCACAGTGTTCTGATACCGGGTGCGGGTATGCTGCGGCTTGTAGACGTGTTTATGGCCGTGGAGCAGGTAGTGGGGACGGAAGCGCTCCATCAGCCAGCGGAAGACGGCAAATCCCCGATGGGGCAAGTCCACATCGTTGTGGATTCCCAGAGGCGGCGCGTGGGTGACCAGAATGTCCACGTACCGCCCGTAGCGCAGATGGTTCAGCAGGAGCCCGGGGAGAAGGCGCGCGACTTTCCAGCGCATCTCCCATTCGCTGTACTGGAAAGGGGCGTTGGGCTTATAGCGCAGCGCGCCCTCCAGACCCGCCAGGATGAGCGGGCCGACCCGTATGCTCTTCCCGTCCAGATTGACCCACCCGCGCGGCTCCCGGAGCACCTGCCCGCCGCCGATGTCCTCGGGCTGGTCGTGGTTGCCGTGGACGTAGAACGCCGGAGCGCCCAGCATAGTGACCACATACTCCAGGTAGGAATACGGGAGGTCGCCGCAAGAGATGATCAGATCCACATCTCCGAACCGTTCCCGGACGGCGGGGCTGTAGATTGTTTCCACCACCTGATCGCTGAGGGCCAGAATTTTCACATCACTCCAATCCGCTTACAGTTGTATACAAAACCAGCCTCCCGGTCTGGAGGCTGGCTGGTATCCGAAATCTACCCGCGCGCCTACCCAGACCTCCGGTCTGATCTCTTCGGGGACGGCGGGATAGGAATGGGAAAGGGGTGGGGTGTGGGGTTTGTGGGAGCGGCTTCGCCGCCCCCACAAATCTCACTTTCCCTTATCTTGCGGGTATGTTGCTCCCCGAAAGGGAGTAGCAGTTTCATGGCCATATACGCGTTAAAGTCTGGTAGCGGCGCGTCAAAATTATCAGCCATAATAATCAATCCCTTTGCACTCCCAAACTGGCGGCGCGCAGTGGGAACTGCAGGCACAAGTTGCACGGCTTCCTGATCATCTTTGGTGATTACCACCGTTTCCCCTTTCAATACGGCGTTAATCAAATCGAGCAAACGGCTTTTTGCTTCTTATATACTGACTTGGAGCATTTCTGTTTATTTGCAGCCCCCAAGACCGAACTGAGTCGCGCGGGCTAACGGC
>CAKZOY010000521.1 GCA_937138275.1 uncultured Chloroflexota bacterium | reverse complement strand
TCGGCCGTCCACCAGCGGAAGTGGGTACCGGCGCACTGGGGGATGTTGTAGATGACGATGGGCACCCCCAGTTTGTCCAGCGCGCGGAAGTGGTCGTACACCTCGTTGAAGGTGGGTTTGAGGTAGTACGGCGCGACGACCAGCACACCGGTGACGCCTGCGTCCCGTGCCCACTCCGTCAGTTGAACAGTCTCGCGGGTGGAGGGGCACCCCGTCCCGGCCAGGACGGGCACCCGCCCGTTCACCTCGTCCAGGCAGACCTCTATAGCCCGTTTGCGCTCTTCTATAGTCATATACGAAAACTCGCCCGTGGTGCCGCAGGGGACGACGCCGTTCACGTGGGGCAGGACATAACGGATCAGTCGCCGGTACGCCTCCTCGTCCAGACGGTCGTCCCGGGTGAACGGGGTCACCAGGGCGGGGTAGATGCCGCGGAACCAGTCGGTTTTGTAGCCCATCGGATGCCTCCTATCAGCCAGAGAACGCCTGAGCGATCGCCATCCGCGCCGCTTCGTAGACGCTCCGGTACAGGGCGTGCCGGTCCAGCGCTTTGGGGTGAACCGTCGCCAGAACGACCATAATTTCGTCGTCGGCAGCCTGGGCAGAGATGACCCCCGCCTCCAGCGCGTCCACAATCGCCCGCCCCAGCGCCAACTGGGTGGGGCCGTAAATCATATTCGCCTGGCGCAGGTTCTTCTGGGGCAGGGTGGGCAAAAGCAGGGTGGACGGGCGCACCGTCAGCCCCGGCTCCAGGATGGCCGTCAGCGCCTCGCGCCCGCGCAGGGGATAGGTCAACTGCAGCGCGTAGGCGTCGGCCAGGGGGGTGTCTTTCCGCCCCGCGACCAGGTCCAGTTGCACCCGATTCACCCCTTCTCCCGCCGTCCCGCTGCCCAGCCGCAGGCCGTGGGCGCGGATGACCTCCGGCGTCAACTCCAGGTCGCCGAAGCGGGTCTCCAGGAGGCCGGAGGGGTACGCAAAGGGCTGCTCCTCCACCGGAATCTTGCCCAGTTTCTCCAGTTCCAGTTGGATTTCGGCGCGGGTCTCGTGGATGAGCGCGCCCCCGGCGCTCTTCAGCGGACGGCGCGGCGGGCCGACGGAGATGCCCATCATGTTCAGCGCCGCCTTGACCGCCACCCCGCCCCCGTGGCGGCAGAAGATGCGGGAGAGTTTCTGGACCCGGCGCTGGAGCGCCCGCGCCTCCTCCAAACGCCCTTCCCGCACTAGGCGGTACACCTCCTGCCAGACCTCCGGGTAGACCTGGGCGCTGGCCAGGATCATCCCGCTCACTCCCGCCGCCAGCGCCGCAATCACCACCTCGTCGTGGCCCACCAGCACGTCTATCCGGTCGCCAGCGTACTCCAGAATCTCCATCGTGTAGGTCAGGTCGCCGGAGGAGTCCTTCAGGCCGACGACGTTGGGCAAGTCGGCCAGGTCCTCCACCACACTGCGCGGCAGGACCGCGTCCACCACCTGGGGGATGTTGTAGAGGATGAGGGAGATATCCACCCGCGTGGCGATATCGTAGTAGTGCTGGTAGACCTCTTTGTCGGACGGATGCAGGAAATAGGGGGTGACGACGAGAATGGCATCGGCGCCGGCCTCCCGCGCATCCTGGGCCAGGGCGATCGCCTGGGCAGTGCCCGACGCGCCGCATCCGGCGATGACGAGTTTATCCCCCACCTCCTGGCGGGCGATCTCCACCAGTCGCCGTTGCTCGGCGCGGGTCAGATAGGGGAACTCTCCGGTCGTCCCGCTGGTGACCACGCCGTCCACGTGGGGCAGGACGTGGCGGATGAGCCGTCGGTATGCTTCTTCGTCTACCTCTTCGGTTTTGGGGTCAAAGGGGGTAACCAGTGCAGGGAAAACGCCGCGAAGCCAGCCAGTTCGGTTGCCCATAGCGCCTCCTGTGGGGATGGGGAACGGCAAGGGATTGCAGGGAGATATTGTAGCACAGGTTGGGGGGAGGGCAAATCAACAGGTAGTTACGGGGGGCGGGTTTTGCGGCTTCGCCGCAAAACCCGCCCCCCTCCGCCTCTGTTCGGGCTATCCCCGCCGCCGACGCCCGATACCCATAAACGCCAGAGTCAGGAGCAGGATCAGCCCGATCCCATCGCAGAGACTACCGCCCGGAGCGGGAGTCGGCGAGGGCACAGGCGATGCGGGCGCGGGGCCGCCAGAAGGTGGGGTCGCCGTCGGGGCAGGGGCGCGGGTCGGCGGGACCGCTACCGGGCCCGTCTCCTCCTCCACCACTTCGCAGGCCGTCCCCTCGGCGACGAAAATCACCCGATTCCCCACAGCCAGGTAGGGCGCCCATTCCGGCCGCGCCGCCAGCAGGTCAAAGTAGTCGTCGCTGCCGAACTGCACCCGCACCGGGGTCATCCGCTCCGGGTCAAAGAGGCTGTCGGTCCAGACCCCGTCCCGCAGGAAGAAGGTCTTGTCGCCCGCGTACCGTACGACCGGTATCACCTCGGCGGGCATCATCCCACCCATATCTCCGCCCGCGCCGCCCATTCCTCCACCGGCCCCCCAGGACTCCGCCCCCCGCAGCCGGGCCTGCTCCTGGGCCAGGTCCACCGCCGGAGCACCGAACGCCGGCGCCACCGGAAGCGCCTTCAACTGCTCCGCCGCCTCCTGCCTCCCCGCTTCGGTGAAGAGGTCCTCCTGGACCAGAAACGAGGTATACGGCGTGATGATCCCGTAGCGCAAACTCAATGCCACCACCGCGTCCACCCACTCCTGCCGCTCCCCGTAGAGCCGAATCTGGGTCAGGAGGTAACCGATCTTGCGCGCCGCCCACAGGCGGGGGATGAAATCATCGCCGCCCTTCGTGCGAAACTCCCCCTCGTAGACGAACTCCCGCCGTTGGCCCTCCGTCTCCCCGATCAGACGGACGCGCGCGGCGCCGCTCCCGCGGTAGCGCCCGACAACCACCAGTTGCCCCCCGGCAAAGAGGTCCGGCAAGGGATCAGGATAGACCTCCTCCACGACGACCGAACCGAAGTCCAGCGCGATATCGGTGAGGACGGGCGCGCCGACTCTGGCGTAGAAGGCGGAGACGGCCTCGTCTATCCGTTCGCCGGGGCGGACGTACGTGGTGGATCCCCGATGTTGCTGGGCCAGAGCGTCCAGCAGGACGGTATTCACGTCGTCGCCGACGCCAAAGGCAAAGAGGCGGACATTAGCGGGCGCGGCCGCCTTGACGTCCTGCAGAATCTGATCCAGGTCGGTCACCCCTTCGGTGGGCTGACCGTCGGTGAGGAAGATGAGGACGGTGGGCCGCACCCGGTCGGCCTGGGAGAGCGCTTCCAGGAGCGCGCGGTGGATGTCGGTGCCGCCCATCGCCTCCAGCCCCCGCACCCATTCCCGCGCCCCGGCGGCCTCCGAGACCGGTTGCAGCCCCCGCGCGTACGTCCGCACCCCCGACGAGAAAGCAATCACGTTGAACCGGTCCTGCGGGTTGAGATGTTCCAGGACGTAGGCCAGCGCATCCTTCGCCTGGACCAGTTTCTCGCCCTTCATAGAGCCGGAGACGTCCAGCACCAGCAGGACATCCCTGGGTACGGCCTTCTCCCGCTCCACCTCCAGCGGCGGGGCGACCAGCAAGAGGAAGAAGCCATCGTCGGGGGGCTGGCGGTACGTCAGAAGGCTCATCCCCACATCCTCCTGCCCGACGGTGTAGACCAATTCAAAATTCTGGTCGGGGAGGATGTTCGTCTCCTCGTAACTGACCGTCGCCCGATAGTCGCCGTCCCGCCTAATGTAGGCGCGGTCCTGGTGAGTGGGGGAGTAGATCGCCCGCAGGGAGACGGGGGAGCGGATATCCACGCGGATCGTCACCTCCTGGATAGGGCGGGCGGAGAAGCGTTCGGTGTCCAGAGGGTAGACGTAGCGCACCATCCCGCCCTCCATCGGCAGGACCTGGGTGTATTCCAGTTGAATGCGGCGCTCGCCGCCCGGCGGGATGGGGAAGATGCGGGCCTGGACGATATCCCGTCCAACGTATTCCAGGAGGGCCGGGTCGCGCCGACTGCGGACGATCTCCTCGTAGATGGCGCGGGCCTTATCGGCGGGGAGAATCTCGGCCTCCACGGGCTGGTCGTCCACCCACATCACGAACCGGCTGACGGTGGCACCGGGTGGCAGGGGGAAGATGTACGTCCCTTCGGCGTCCCAGTTGTGCTCGTTGACAAAGACCTGGTCCACGCGGGTGGTCGCCACCTGGTTCTCTATGGTGACGGTGACCCGGTGGTAGCGGATGGTGAGCCATACGGGCTGGGGCGGTTCGGGAAACGGGGGCTGGAGAGGCCAGGGGTCCACGATGATAATGCCGTCGGCGCGGGCCGGGACGGCGGTCGCCAGCAGAAGCAGAACGGTCAGCAGTAGCAATACAGAGCGGTATCCTCTCATCGCATCTCCTCCATCAAGGTCTACTGGTTAGTCAACTCTATTTGTAATTTTCAGCCCTGGCGATTAAAATCACCCCTGGGGGGCTTTCAGCCGGGCGTCTACCTTCGTGGACGCTTTCCGGCGACCGCGCAGGCGGTCGCCCGGCGCGAAGCGCCCTTTCAGCCCGCGGTTTTAACCGCTGGGCTGAACAGTTACGTCTATTTTTGCGGGCAGAACCCACTATGGCGGGCAGCGGGGTTTCGGGGCGGGCGGCCTTCGGCCGCCCGCCCCGAAACCCCTGTAAGGGCAAGGCTTGTCCTTGCCCTTTCCTCCCCGTGCGGCGAACGCCGCAACGGGGAGGGGGAGAAGAGTTGGGTTTTGCGGGGCGGCGGCTTCGCCGCCGCCCCGCAAACCCCAACTCCCCCTTACTGGCCTGAAATTAAGCGAACCGCAGGCACGAACAACCCCCTGCGTACTACTCTCTGGACGTCCGAAACGGATAGAGAGTTCCCTGTACCCAGGGCTGGTGCAGCAAATCCCTTTCGGGGAGCAACATGCCCGCGAGATAAGGGAAAGTGGGGTTTGTGGGGGCGGCTTTGCCGCCCCCACAAACCCCACACCCCACCCCTTTCCCATGCGGGGCGAATTGCTGCGCAAGCCCGTACCCACTTCCCCATTTGACGTCCTGCCACATTCGGGTAAAATACTCCCCAATCTGGCGGCGGTGAACCCCGGCGCGGCGGAACGGCAGTTGTGCAGGCAGCCCGTACGCCGGTGGAGACGTTTTTCGGACCCGATGATGGCCTCTCCCCTACCCGGGGGAGTTTTCATATACCCCGCAGAAACCGTAACTGTTCAGGCTATTGTCCTTCAGCGATTGCAACCGCTGGCTGAATAGTTACCAGAGACCAAACTGTGAGAGGTGCGATGTCCGGTAAACTCCCTCTGATCGTGCTGGGTCTTGGCAACGTGGGCCAGGCACTGCTGCGCCAGATTATAGAAACGCGTCGGCGCATCGCCGACCGCACCAGCCTCTACCTTGCCCCTATCGCCCTGGCGACCACAAGCGGGCTGCTCTACGACGCGGATGGCCTGCCGGAAGAGACCCTGCGGACGGCCTTAGAAATGGTCGGCCGCGGCGGTAAACTCGGAGATATGATCGGTGTACGCTCCCCTGGCGACCTTCCTGCCACACTACGCCCGGACGCTATCGTGGTGGACCTGACGGCATCCCCCCTCACCGTCCCCTTCCTGCATGCGGCGATGGAGCGGGGCTGCGGGATCGTGCTGGCGAATAAGATTCCACTGGCTGCGCCGTGGGCGGAGGCCCGACCGTTCTACGAATATCCACGCCTGCGGTACGAGGTCACCGTGGGGGCGGGCCTTCCGGTGATCGCTGCCCTCCGTTACCTGCTGGATACCGGCGATGAAATCACACACATTGAGGGCTGCATGAGCGGCACGCTGAACTACCTGTGCGCCGAACTGGAGCGCGGGGCCCCCTACTCTACTGCCGTTGCCCAGGCTCGCGCCCTCGGTTACACCGAACCGAACCCGCGCGATGACCTCAGCGGCAAAGACGTGGCGCGCAAGGCACTCATTCTGGCGCGCACCGCGGGCTGGCCTCTGGAAGAAAGTGACCTGTGCATAGAGCCCCTGTACCCCGCATCACTGGCCGATGTTCCGGTAGACGAGTTTATGGCGGCGCTCCCCGCGCTGGATGCGGAGTACCGTGCGCGCGTCAGAAAGGCCGAAGCGGAAGGCCAGGTGCTGCGCTATATGGCCCGGGTGGGGCCGCAAGGGGGCACGGTCGGGCTGGCCGCGGTGCCGAAAGAGAGCCCTCTGGGCGCGCTGCACGGGCCAGCCAATCACATCTCCCTGTACACCGCGCGCTACCAGTTCTTGCCCCTGACCATCTCCGGCCCAGGCGCCGGGCCAGAGGTAACCGCGGCGGGCGTGCTGGGAGACATCGTTGAACTGGGGAGACTGGCGGGCACCCGATAAGGGGCGCGCGGCTCGCCCGCCGCGTCCCCCGAGACCATGGGAGGTGCGACATGGGAACCCTGGTGATGAAATTCGGCGGTACCTCGGTCGGCAGTGTGGAGGCCATCCACCAGATGGCAAACATCGTGATGGAGCAGGCGGGCCGATGGAACCGCCTGGCAGTGGTGGTATCGGCGATGAGCGGCGTGACCGATGCGCTGATCCGGAGCAGCCGCGCTGCCGTCAACGGCGACGACGAGACCTACCGGGCCGTGATCGCCGACCTGCGCGCTCACCATTACCAGGTCGTAGAGGCAACGGTGCCGGAAAGGGAACGAGCGGAGTTGCTGGCGACCATAGATCGCCTGCTGGACGGATTGGCCGCTTTCTGCCACAGCATCCACATCCTGGGGGAAGCAACCCCCCGCGCGATGGATGCCATCGCCAGCCTGGGTGAGCGCCTCAGCGCCCGAATCATCGCTGCCGTGCTGCGCGGTCGGGGTTTAAAGAGTGAAGCGGTGGATACCACGGAACTGATCGTCACCGACGAGAACTATCAGAACGCCGCGCCCCTGATGGACAAAACCCGCGCGCGGGTGCAGACCCGACTGATACCGCTGATGGACGCCGGTGTTGTCCCCATCGTCACCGGCTTTATCGGCGCAACGGAAAAGGGCGCGATAACGACGCTGGGACGCGGCGGTAGCGACTACTCCGCGGCCATCCTGGCCGACTGCACCGACGCGGACGAAGTCTGGATATGGACCGATGTGGATGGCGTGATGACGGCCGATCCGCGCATCGTCCCGGAAGCGCGCGTCATCTCCACCCTCTCCTACACCGAAGTGAGCGAACTGGCCTACTTCGGTGCCAAAGTACTGCACCCCAAAACCGTCCTGCCGGTTGTCCAGCGGGATATCCCCCTATGGGTCAAGAACACATTCAACCCCACCCATCCCGGTACCCGTATTGTACGCACGTCCGTGGGGACTGCCGGAAGGATCAAGGCCGTCACCGCCATCCAGGGTATGAGTATAGTAACAGTGGAGGGGCGGGGGATGATCGGCGTACCGGGGATCGCTGCGCGCACGTTCTCCGCCGTGGCGCAACAGGGCGTCAACGTACTGATGATCTCGCAGGCTTCGTCAGAGCAGTCCATCTGCTTCGTCATCCCGGCCGACGGAGCGCCCGCGGTGATCCGCGCCCTTGAGGAGGAAATGGCCCGCGAACTGGTCCGGGGCGATATTGACCGTATTTGGTCGCGGGATGATGTGGTCATCATAACGGCCGTGGGTACCGGGTTGCGCGATACCCCCGGTGTCGCCGCGCGCGTCTTCGGCGCGCTGGGACAGGCAGGCATCAACATCATCGCCATTGCCCAGGGTTCGTCGGAGTGCAGCATCTCTATGGTGGTAGACGCGAAGGACGCCGTCAACGCCGTGCGGGAGATTCATAAGGAGGTCATTCTAAATGCCGGGTAGAATCAAAACGGGCGTCATCGGCGCGACCGGCATGGTCGGTCAGAATTACATCCAGATGCTGGCGCGTCATCCCTGGTTTGAAGTGACCTATGTGGCCGCGTCGCCCCAGTCCGCGGGCAAGCGGTATGCCGACGCAGTGGCGGGGCGCTGGGTGATGGATGAGGAGATTCCGGAGGCGGTCCGGGACCTGACCGTCGGCGACGCCAGTGACATAGCAACCGCCCGGGCCCGATGCGACCTGGTGTTCTCGGCCGTAGAGATGGACAAACAAGCCGTCCGCAACCTGGAAGAGCAGTACGCCGCAAGCGGTCTCGCCGTCGTCTCCAACAATTCGGCACACCGCTGGACGGAAGATGTGCCCATGGTGATTCCCGAGGTCAACCCCCACCATCTGGACGTGATCCCCCTGCAACGGAAACGGCGCGGTTGGCAGAAAGGACTGATCGTCGTCAAGCCCAATTGCAGTCTGCAGAGTTATCTGCCGCCAATCTATGCGTTGATACGGGCCGGGTATGCGGTGGAAAGCCTCATCGTCACCACCATGCAGGCGGTTTCCGGCGCCGGCTACCCGGGACCGGCCTCTATAGATATGATTGACAACCTTATCCCCTTCATCCCCGGTGAGGAAGAAAAGAGCGAACAGGAGCCGCGCAAAATCCTGGGAACGGTGCGGGATGGGAAGATCATCCTGAATGACTCGCTTCAGATTTCGGCCCACTGCAACCGGGTCCCGACGATAAACGGCCATCTGGCCTGCGTGAGCCTCAAGTTCGGGGGCCGAAAGCCGCCGCTGGACGAAATCATCCGGATCTGGCAGGAGTTCCGGGCCGAGCCGCAGGAACTGGGATTGCCCTCCGCGCCCCAACCGATGCTCATTTACCGGGACGAAGCGAACCGTCCGCAGCCGCGCCGGGATCGGGACGCCGGTCGTGGGATGGCGATCACCATCGGGCGACTGCGCCCGTGTCCGGTGCTGGATATACGCTTTGTGGCCCTTTCGCATAACACCGTCCGCGGCGCGGCCGGCGGCGCGATCCTGATCGCGGAACTGCTCCAGGCGAAGGGGTATCTGGGATAAGGGGAGCGCCGGGGGCGGATCGTACCCCGGGCTTGTGCAGCAAATCCCTTTCGGGGAGCAACATGCCCGCAATATAAGGGGAAGTGGGGTTTGTGGGGGCGGCTTCGTCGCCCCCACAAACCCCACACCCCACCCCTTTCCCGTGCGGGGCGAATTGCTGCGCAAGCCCCACTCCATCCCCAATTTGACGTCTTACCACGTTCAGGTAAAATACTCCCTGATGCCCATCCTCACTTTACTGACCGACTTCGGCACCGAAGACGAATACGTCGGTGTGATGAAGGGGGTCATCCTGTCCATCGCGCCGAACATCCGCCTGGTGGACCTCACCCATCAGATTCCGCCGCAGGACGTCCGGCGGGCCGCCCTACTCCTGAGCAGTGCTGCCCCCTTCTTCCCGCCCGACACCGTTCACCTGGCCGTGGTGGACCCCGGCGTGGGGACGGAGCGCAGGCCGCTGGCGGTCCGTACCCCCGTGGGGACGTTCGTCGGGCCGGATAACGGCCTCTTCTCCTACGTCCTGGCCGAGGTCCCCCAGTGGGCGGCGGTGGAACTCCGCAACCCCGCCTACTGGCTGCCGCGCCCGAGTTTCACCTTCCACGGCCGAGACATCTTCGCCCCGACCGCGGCCCATCTGGCCGCAGGGGCGCCGCTGGAGACACTGGGCCCGCCGGTCGCCGACCTGAAGGGACTTCCCCTCCCCCGTCTGGAAATGGGGGACCGCTGGCTGGAGGGGGAAATACTCTACGCCGACCGTTTCGGCAACCTGACCACCAGCATCGGGCGCTTCTGGTGGGAGAAAGACCATCTGGTGCTGGTCCCGGCCTTCCGGACATCGGCCGCGCGTCTGCGGCGCGCGTTTCCCGCCGCGGCCGCGCGCGTCGTCGCGGCGGGGCTGGAACTGCAGGGGGTCCGCCGGACGTATGGAGAGGTTCCCTCCGGCAGCCCTCTGGCCCTCATCGGCAGCCATGGGTTTCTGGAGATCGCCGTCCGGGAGGGCAGCGCGGCGGAACAGTTGGGACTCCGGGCCGGGGACCGCGTGCAACTTTTCCCGTGATGCCTGGGGCTGAGGGCGG
>CAKZOY010000520.1 GCA_937138275.1 uncultured Chloroflexota bacterium | reverse complement strand
TGTTGGAGATGATACCGATGAACTCCTCACAACCCAGGTAGTTAATCCACGGGAGAGGAGTATCCGGTCGGGTGATCACATATTCCCGATTGCGGTCGTCAAAGAAACCGTAGCGCATTCGTTCCACCTCCAAAAATCGGGGGTTTGGGGCGGTGCAACCGCCACGGCCCCAAACCCCCGTTTCGTCCTTCCCGTTCGGGCGAAGCGGCATCCGCCTCGCCGAAATCTCACAGCGTATTTTCCCGAAGGAACTCCATTATTTCCTGTACGTAAGCAAAGGCCAGGCAGGTGACCGTGTCCGCGCCGCCGTAGTAGATGGCTATCCGCCCCGTGGGGGGGTCCACCAGCGCGGCGCAGGGGAAGACCACGTTGGGCACATCCCCCACACACTCGTAGTACTCGCGCGGGTTCATCAGGTACGGGCGGGAACGGTAGATGACCTTCCAAGGCTGGTCCAGGTCCAGAAGCGCTGCGCCGAAACTGTAGACGAAACCGTTGCAGGAAGTCAGGACACCGTGATAAAGGAGAAGCCATCCCTCGGAGGTCTCTATCGGCGTGGGCCCGGCACCGATTTTGGTGGACTGCCAGCCGCCCACCGGAGCCATCACAAACCGGTGATGGCCCCAGTGGACCATATCCGGGCTCTCGCTATAGAAGATATCGCCGAAGGGGGTGTGCCCCCGGTCGCTGGGCCGGCTGAGCATCGCGTACTTCCCGCGGATGCGGCGGGGAAATAATACCCCATTGCGGTTGTAGGGCAGGAAGGCGTTCTCCAACTGGTAGAACGTCCGGAAATCGTACGTGTAGCCCACCCCAATGGTCGGCCCGTAGTATCCATTGCACCAGGTGACGTAATAGCGGTCCTCCAGCCAGCAGACGCGCGGGTCATAGCCGTAGACGAACTGGCCGATCTCCGCATCGTCGCAGACGAACTGAATGCGCTGGGGCTCTATCTGCCAGCGGATGCCGTCGTCGCTGAAACCGACGTGGAGTTGCATATCCCGAGCGGTGTTATCGCAGCGGAAGACCCCGGCGAACTTCCCGTTGAAGGGGACGACGGCGGAGTTGAAGATACTGTTGGCTCCGGGCACGGCGTCCCGGGTGATAATGGGATTTTTGCTGTAGCGCCAGACGACATCGCGGCAACCCGGGGGGCGGTCCTCCCAGGGAATGTGGGGTAGAGGTGAACCGACGATCGTCACTTCGGACACGTTGGATTCCTCCCCGTGAGGATCAGGATGGTCCGACCGTTACCAGCGATGGCAGGCGACCCAGTGGTCCGGCGCGACTTCCACCAGCGGGGGGATCGCCTTCGTGCATTCCGGCGTTCCCTTGGAACAACGGGGATAATACACGCACCCCGCCAGATGGGCTTTGTCCCCGTCCTCCACCGAGCGAACCGTTTTGGCCCATTTCTGATCCAGCCGGGGGACGGAGTCCATCAGCAATTGCGTGTAGGGGTGAATCGGGTTGGAAAAAACGCTTTCCGTCCGCCCCATCTCCATAATGCGCCCGCAGTAGAGGATGACCGCGCGTTCACTGATGTAGTACCCCAGAGAGAGGTCATGGGTGATGAAGAGGATGGAGAGCCCGCGGGCTTTCAGGTCAGCCAGCAAGTTGAGCACGTCAATCCGGGTGGACGCGTCCAGCATGCTGATGATTTCATCGGCGACCAGGAACTCAATGTCCAGCAACAGCGCGCGGGCGATGAGGAACCGCTGCAATTGCCCACCGCTGAGCTGGTGCGGGAACTTGTTCAGCACCTGCTGCGGGTTCAGGCCGACGGAGGTCAGCGTCCGCTCCACCTTCTCGTCCCAGTCGGCCTGGGGAATGTGCGGATAGAACTCCCGCCGGACGATCTGGAAGATGCGGTCCGCCTTGAAGATGGGATTATACGACCCGAAGGGGTCTTGAAACACCCCCTGAACCCTGCGGTAGTATTCCTTCAGGGCGTTCCCTTTGAGCGTGGAAATATCCATATCGTTGAACCAGATTTTGCCGGAAGTGATGGAGATGAGCCGCAGGATCATCTTGCCGATGGTGGATTTCCCGCTACCGCTCTCGCCGATCAATGAGACCACTTCTCCGCCCCGAACGTCAAAACTGACATCGCATACGGCGGGGAGTTTTCTCGCGCCGAATGCGCCAACCCGATAGATTTTGGAAACCCGATCCAGCCGCATCATATTCAATACTCCCTCCAGCAGGCCACGAAATGGCCCGGCTCAATTTCCAGAAACGGGGGAACATCCCGGCACTTCTCAAAGGCAACCGGACAGCGGTCCTGGAACCGGCATCCGGGGGGCGGGTCCAGCAGCACCGGTGGACTGCCGGGGATACCGCTGAGCCGGGTTTCGGCATACCGCACGCCGACTTTGGGCAACGACCCGATGAGCATCTTCGTATACGGATGCCGCGGCCGATGGATGATCACCTCGGTGGGCCCCTTCTCGGAGAGTTGCCCGGCGTACATCACCATAATGGAGTCGGCGACCTGATAGAGGATGGATATATCGTGGGTGATGACCATGATGCTTTTGACGAAGCCGCGGTCCCGGAACTCCACCAGCATTTCCATAACCGCTTTCTGGGTGGAGACGTCCAGCGCCGAGGTAATTTCGTCGGCAATGAGCACGGAGGGATTCAACAGAGTGGAAAGGACCAGCACCACCCGCTGTTTCATCCCGCCGGAGAGTTCTATAGGGTACATTTTCAATACGTCGTGGGAAAGCCCTACCAGGTCCAGCCGCCGCTTCAATTCGGGCAGGATGGCCCCGTAGTCTATCCCCCTGGAACGAACCACTTCGCCGATCATCGTACCGATTTTGCGGATCGGGTTGAGCGCGTTCATCGCATATTGGGGGATGATGGAGATTTTCCGGAAACGGTACTCCCGCATTCGCTCCATATCCCAGATGGGCAACTCTTCGCCATCCAGGACCACCCGACCACGCACGAACTTCATGGGGGGCTTCAGGAGAACAATGCCGTGGCCGAGGGTGGTCTTTCCGCAGCCCGATTCGCCAGCCACCCCCATAATCTCCCCATCCGCCATCTTGAATGTGGCATCCTCCAGGGCGCGGGCGTCTCCCCGGAGGGTCTGGTAGTACAGAGTGAGGTTCTCTACTTGCAGCGTCACGGTTTATAACTCCCGGAGTTTGGGATTGAAGACTTCATCCAGCCCCACATTGGTGACATACAGGGCGCCCACAATGGCCATGATTGCCGCGCCCGGTGGGACAAACCACCACCATATTTTCAGAGGGAGCGCAGCCCAGAGGAGCGCGTAGTTCATCATTAGACCCAGGGAGACGGTATCGGTTGGGCCGAGGCCAATGAAGTCCAGAGCAGCGGCATTGAGGACCGCACCACCGAACTGGAGGATATAGACCAGGAGCAGGTAGGACATCATATTGGGCGCGATCTCGCCGAAGATAATCCGCCAGGATTTCATCCCGGATATCCGGGCCATATCCACGTATTCCCGAACGCGAAGGGAGAAAGTCTGGGCCCGGATGGCCCGCGCCGCCCAGGGCCAGGCCGTCAGCCCGATAAAGATGCTTTCCGTTAAGATACCGCGCACCGTCAGGTACGCCGCGATGATAATCAATACGGCCAGAGTGGGGATAATCAGCACGATGTTCGTGATCATATTGAGAATCTCATCTACCATTCCCCCCCGATAACCGGCGGTGAAGCCGATGAGGATTCCCAGCAGAGTGCCGATGGTCCCCCCGATCAGGCCCACGATAAACGTCGCCCGCAGGCCGTGGACGAACTGGGAGAAAACATCCTGCCCAAAAATCGTCGTTCCAAACCAGTGTTCCCTGGAAGGAGGGAACGCGGCGACCTCTACATATTCATTGGGCGGATACTTGGCCAGGAACGGGCCAAAGATGGCCATCAGCGCGAAGAACAGGATGATTGCGAGACCGACCCGCAACTTTTTGTTTCGCCAAGCAAAGTACAGGAATTCGCTTCTTGCCTTCAGTCCCATCACGCGACCTCCCCCGCCATCCCCAAACGGGTGCGCGGGTCCACAATGACATACGCAACATCTATAAAGAGATTGGCCAGCAGCACGCCGAGGATGATGAACAGGAAACAGCCCTGAATCAGGAAATAGTCCTGATTCTGGATGGCGCTGACAATCAGATTACCGATACCGGGGTATGCGAAGACCACCTCCGTCGCCACCGCACCGGCCACGATGGTCCCCAACTGCAGCGCCAGGCCAGTAACCTGAGGAAGGACCGCATTCCGGAAGGCGTAGCGGCGGATCAGGCTCTGCGGCGCGCCCAGCGTTTCCAGGTATCGGGAATAATCGGCTTCCAGTTCGTAAATGATCATGTTTCTCATTCCGATGGCCCATCCGCCGAACATCACCATAAACAGCGACAGAAAGGGCAGGAACCAGTGCCAGAGGAGGTCTTTGATGAAGAGCCACGAAAAATGGGGGCGCAACTCAAAACTGTACGCACCGGCGATGGGGAACCACCCGGCGACGATCCCCAGAGCCCAGGCCAGGAGCAGAGCCAGCCACATATAAGGGGTGGCGGTGAGAATGTAGCCTATGGGGAGCACGGTGTTATCCAGCCAGCGACGCCGCGCCGCCAGGGCCCCGAAATTGTTCCCCGCGAACCAGCTGATCAGAATCGCAGGCAACAGCAAAAAGACATCATAGGGGACGGCAGCCTTGATAATATCCATCACCGGTCGGGGAAAATACAGAGTGCTCCTCCCCAGATCGCCCTGAAGAACCGACTTCCAGAAGTTGATGTACTGCTGCCACATCGGGACGTCCAGGGCGAAAAGCCGAAGGTAATAATCGCGCAGCAGTTTCACCTCTTCCGGGTTTCGGGGTCCCAGCCGACTGATCATCACATTGATCGGGTCGCCGGGCATCAGACGGGGAATCAACCAGTCTATGGTGACGGCCAGAAAGAAAGTCAAAATGTAGATCAGCAACTTTCTGCTCAGATACCGTGTCACGATGCCTCCCGGATAACGAATTTTCGCCAGGGGTGGGATTCAAGCAGGGACCGCGCAGTACGGCTTATACTCGTAGCGCGCCCCACCGATGGGATACCTTTGCCCCATCCTGCAAACTCTGGCCTTTGGGCTCAAACGGTCCGAAAGGGGAAAAGTATTCCGCTGCCTGTTCCACCTTGTAGATTACCAGAGATAAGCCGCTATGTCAAATCCTCTTCTATTGGGGGCATTCCCGTTCTATGGCAAGTTATACCAATCGCATTTGGGTATGTCAGATTCGTAGGCCTGGTTTACCAAACCCCTCCCCCCTGTTGATTCATAAAGTCGTATCACCTGGTCTTTCACAAAGTCTCAATAAAGTCGTATCCCACCGCTTGCCCTCGTGGGAATCTGAACGTTCGTTCCGAGTTACAGGGTTTCCCTTTATCCCCCTCACCCCCCTTGCCTCCCTCTCCCCCTTGCCCTGACGGGCGGGGGAGAGGAGGGAAGAGAGGGGTTTTTGGGGCGGCGGCTTCGCCGCCGCCCCAAAAACCCCATTTCCATCCCCCCTCCCTGTGCGGCGGTGGGGCGGACGATCCGTCCGCCCTCAATGGGAAGGGGGTAGGGGGGAGGGGAAATGTCAACCCTCCAGAAGATCGCACCCTTCCGGAATCACAAGCCGGATTCACCCCATAGGGGTGGTATGACTTTTTGAGACTTTGCCAAAAGATCGTGATACGACTTTACGAGATTCAACACCCCGCTTGCACAAGGTCTGGACATAAGCCGCAAATTGCTATGCAAGCCCTATTTCAAGGAATGTGGGGTTTGCAGGGCGTGCCCTACAAACCCCACATTCGCTGTTCCAGGGGTGTCTTACGCCCCCCATCTGGCGCGCCTTCACCGGGCGGGATGCGTTGTTCCGCGAGAACCCGCGATGTGCCGAGAAGATGTCACCTGCGCCGAAAAGTGACCGGGATGGATAAAGGCCGCCCCTCCCCTGCCGGGGAGGGGCGGCAGAGGAGGCTACTGGACCGGTTTCAGTTCCGTGAGCATCAGGATGGACGTCATGTTCCAATAGCCGACCCAGGTGCAGGGCATGTACTTGGTAGCACCTTCCGCAGCCGACGGCCAGTTGGTCCAGTAGGTCTCGTTCCACTGGGCCCACAGACCGTTGTACCACAGCGGGATGGCAGGCATCTCGGTCAGGTGGATGCGCTGAATCTGGGACATGACCGCTTTCATGCCCTCAATATCCTCCACCGGCACCCGGTCCAGTTGGTCCACCAGGGCGAACACCTCGGCGTTCTCATAGCGGCCGAAGTTCCCGCCGAACATTGTGGCCTGCAGGGGATGGTTGAAGACCCAGTTGTAGAAGGTCCAGGGGGTGCTGCTCATGGCGGAGCCGAAGTTGTTGATGGCCATGTCAAAGTTGCCGCCCGGGACCATCTCCCAGTAGGAGGGGAAGTCCGGGAAGTCCGGCTGCAGGTTGATCCCCACCGCCTGAGCGCTGTTGGCGATGACCTTGATGGACTCCATCCAGTCGGTCCACCCGAAGGGCACGATGACCTTCAGTTCAATCTTGGAGCCATCAGGCGCCTCCAGCCAGCCATCCCCATCCACGTCTTTGTAGCCGGCCGCGGCCAGGATCCGGCGGGCCTCACCCGGATTGTAGGTGAAGCCCAATTCATTCACCACTGCCTGGTCTACGTACTGCCCCCAGACCGGCAACAGCCCCGTGGGGTTGGCCTTTGCGACGATGTTGCCATACACTTTGGTGACGATTTCATCTACGTTGATGGCGAAGGCCAGCGCCCGACGGAACGCCGGGTCATCCATGGGCTTCTTCTTGGTGTTCATGAAGAGGAAGGCGGTGTTAGCAGAGAGCATGTACGGCGGGTCGTCGTACCAGGTCTTCGCGCCGTAGCCGCCCTCTACGAGGGTGTTAATGCCCGGCAGGAAGTTGTTGCTCAGGTCCATCTCGCCCTTCAGGAACAGGCCCAGCGCCACGTTATTGCTGGGGTTGACGATGTCCACGATGTACTTGGGCCCCACCTTCTTGCCCAGCAGTTTCGTCGCCCACCAGTTTTCGTTCCGCTTCCAGACCATGCGGTCCTCGGAGTGCGTCTCGTAGATGTAGGCGCCGGAGCCCACCGGGGGGATGTTCTGGCCGGTGGTGATCTCCTCCTCGGAGCGGCCCTCCCAGATGTGCTTGGGGACGATGGTGAGCGAGTAGAGGACGTAACCCCACTCCTGATAGCGGGGATCGGAGAAGGTGAAGCGGACAGTGTAGTCGTCCACGGCTTCCACTTTCTCCAGCCAGTCCCAGACGTAACTGAAGCTGGTGCCCGAAGTCTTGCGCACCTCAAAGGAGAAGACCACGTCGGCGGCCGTCAGGGGCTTGCCGTCCTGCCACTCAATCCCCTGGCGGATTTTGGCCTCGTACACGTTGTTGCGGGTCCACTTCCCGCTCTCGGCAAGCCACGGGATGAACTCGTTCTTCAAGGGGTCATAGAGGAAGAGGGTCTCGTAGCAGAGGCCGAGAACGCCCATCGCCGTATCGCCGCCGGTGAGCGGGTTCCAGGACGAAGGCGGCCCCCACTGCTTGCCGCTGGTGTAGAGGGTCTCGTTGCGGGGATACACTACCTCCGTCGGAGAGGGGGTGGCTGTCACCACTACCGGCTTTTCCACCGTCACCTGCTTCTCCACCGGAACGGTCACCGTGACGGTCTGGGGAGCGCAGGCCGCCAGCAGCGCGACTACCGTGAGGACGGTCAGAACGATAAGTATGGATTTCCGGTACATTTTTCTCCTCCTGAAAAACGTTTTGGGAAAACTTGGAACGATAAGAATATGCGGGGTAAATGGCTGTTTTTCCTTCGCTATGCATCCCTCCTTTCTTTAAGCAAGTGAGCGAGTATGCAAGTGTGCAAGTGGGCAAGTGGGCCGGTTATTTGGCCCGAATCCCGCAGGACGCCCGGATGACCAGTTCGGTCGGGAGTACTACCCGGTGGACTGTGCTTCCTTCCGGGTTCTCTATTAAACCGATGAGGAGTTTCACCGCCATGCTACCCAACTGGTCTATCGGTTGACGGATAGTGGTCAGCGGTGGCTCCACCACAGAGGCCAGAGGGATATCGTCAAAACCGACAACGGCGATGTCATCGGGGACGCGCAGGCCTGCATCCCGGATCACTTTGATCGCACCGATAGCCATCACATCACTGGCAGCAAAGACGGCCGTCGGCCGTTGGGGGAGGAGCCGCTGCATAGCCATCCTTCCCCCCTGTTCGGTGAAATCTCCCTCAGCGATGAGTTTCTCGTCCACCGCAAGCCCCCGAGAAGTCAGAGCCTGTCGGTATCCCTCCAGACGGTCCTGCCCGGCACACATGTTGAGTGGACCAGTGATGGTCGCGATCCGTTCGTGTCCCAGACGCAGGAGATGTTCCACCGCCATTCGCGCCCCGTTGACGTTATCCACGTCCACATAATGGATCCGTTCATGAGGATACCGCCCGACGACGACGAACGGAATACCGTCCTGCAAAAGGCGACGAAAAATCGGGTCATCCAGCGGGGCGGAGGAAATTAACACGCCGTCCAGATACTGACCCCGCAACACCTGCTGATATAACTCATCCTGCCGAGCGGAAGAATTGCCAGCCTGGCCCTGGCTGAAGAGGGAGAGCATCAAGTGGTACTGAAAGGAATTGCAGGCATCAGCGACCCCGCGGATAAGGATGGGGAAGTACGGGTCGGTGAAGAGGGTGGTGACCGCCTGCGGAATGATGAGCCCGATAACCCGGGTGCGCCGGGTAGCCAAACTGCGGGCCGCCGCATGGGGTTGATACCCGGTCTCCCGAATCACGGCCCAAACCCGCTCCCGCACCTCCGGGCGTACGCTCGGGTGCTGGTTGATCACGCGGGAAACGGTGGAGCGAGAAACTCCTGCGAGTTTGGCGACCTCTTCCAGGGTTGGCGGCATCCTCACTCCTTTTGGGAGCGCTCCTAAAAACAGCCTTTGAAAAACCCCGGAGAGGGGCTGATTGGGGGGTAGAATAGTCTTCTTTTGGGAGCGCTCTCACAAATATTTTACCACAAACGTGCCCGTTTGTCAAGACCGCAAATATAGTTCTTATTGGAGAGACGCCGATTTCCCGGAAGAAATGGCGGCGGATATTAGCGCCCCCTCACCCCCCAGCCTTCCCCGTTGCGGTATTCGCCACACGGGGGGGACTGGGGACCATATCAAATTCGGCGCAGGCCATCCGGATACCCGTCCGGAAAACAAGACCCCTCCCCACAGCGATTGTGCCGCGTGTGGGAAGGGGCCGGGGGACTCGCTGGGCAGGCATCCGCCCCGATGGACAGACGCTGCCAGGATCAGTGATTTTTCAACACCAGGGGCAAATACAACCGGTACACCGGGTCAATCCAGGCCGGGACATCTCCGTGCCCAAATGGTGGTGGGTTGGGGTTGGGATAATTCTCCAACCGATCCGGTGTGCCGTCCCCATCCGAATCGGGGTCCAGATAGTTGGGAATCCCATCCCCATCCACGTCGTTGTCCCGACAGTTGGGAGTGGTATCTCCATCGGTGTCCAAAGTGGTATTATTGCAGAAATAGTCGCTGCTGGCAATGTATTCATTGGCCGTAAAGATGCCATCGCCGTCGTCGTCATCATCGCGGAAGTCCGGGATGCCGTCCCTATCGCTGTCCTGGGTTGGGTTGGGACAGGGGGCATTGCCGGTGGGCGGGCTGGAGCAACCGGCCTCCATCCAATCGGGGACGCCATCGCCGTCGGAGTCGGTGTCCAGATAGTTGGGGATCCCATCGCTGTCCAGATCCCCAAGGCCCTCTTCGGCGTTGGGGATTCCATCCCCATCGGTATCCGTATCCGCGTAATTGGGCATGCCGTCGCCATCCAGGTCCCCCGGCTCCGTCGGGATGATCCCTATCCCGATAGGAACGGTATCCTCTGCTTGACCGTTCAGGGGATCCGTGCCGGTTGCGGTGGCGGTGTAGATGGTCTCTT
>CAKZOY010000519.1 GCA_937138275.1 uncultured Chloroflexota bacterium | reverse complement strand
ACAAAGAAAACCTCGGAACGAACCCTCGGACTCCCACCCGGGCAAGGGATGGGATACGACTTTGTGAGACTTTGTTAAAGACCGGGTAATACGACTTTATGAGAATCAACACACACCTTATAACTTGATGTAACAGGAGGGCACAATGTCCAAAGAACTGATCAGCGCTATCGCCGATATGAGGGAAGAGGAAGCCATCCAGCTGGTCAAAGAGATGCTGGAACAGGGCGTGAAGCCCGCGGCGATCCTGGACACGGCCAGGGAGGCAATGGACATCATCGGCCAGCGATACGAGAAGGGCGTCTACTTCCTGCCCGAGTTAATGCTGGCCGGCGAGATGATGACCCAGATCGCCGAAATCCTCAAGCCCAAGTTGGCCGAATCCCCCGAGGTGCGGCGGCTTGGCAAGGTGCTCATCGGCACTGTCAAAGGCGACATCCACGACATCGGTAAGAACATCGTTGTCTTTATGCTGGATGCGAACGGCTTTGAGGTGCTGGACCTGGGCGTGGACATCCCCCCGGAAAAATTTGTGGAGGCCATTCGGGATTTCCAGCCCCAGGTGGTCGGCCTGAGCGGGTTCCTGACCCTGGCTTTTGATTCCATGAAGGAGACTGTGGACGCCATCCGGGCAGCGGGCCTGCGCGATCAGGTCAAAATCATGATCGGCGGCGGTCAGGTGAACGAGCATGTCAGCCAGTATGTGGGCGCGGATGCTTATGGAAAAGACGCCGTGGCTGGCGTATCCCTGACCAAGAAATGGATTGGCGCATAACGGAAACCCCTTAACCAACCAATGGAGGTAAGGAAAATGACCCAGCAGGTATCACCCGACGAAAAGCGAGAAGCGCTTTGGCAGGGGGTTCTCTCTCCGAAAGACCCCCAGGGGAATCCCCTTCAATTCCAGAGCCCTGAGGCGGAGAAGAAATACAAGGAGAGTGTCCTCAGAATCAAAGCGGCCATTGAAATGGAAACGTTGCCGGATCGGGTGCCTGTCACGATCTTCCCCAGCATGTTCCCCTGGAAATATGCCGGGATGACCGTCTACGAGGCCATGTACGATACCGAAAAGTGCGTGGCGGCCTTCAAGAAGTTCATCCTGGATTTTGACCCGGATGTCCAGTGGGGCGCGGCAGCGCCAGGGCCGGGGAGATTCTTTGAGATTCTGGACTATAAATTGTACTCCTGGCCCGGCCATGGGGTTGCTCCGGAGCACGCCTATCAGTGCAATGAGGGCGAGTATATGAAGCCGGAGGAGTACGATGCTTTAATCCAGGACCCCACGGGCTACTTTATCAATGTCTACCTGCCGCGGGTATTCGGTGCCCTGAACGGCTTCCAGATGCTCCCCTTCTTCCCCGGCATCCTGGAGATGTACGGTTTAGCCTTTAGTTTTATCCCCTTCGCATTGCCCCCGGTGCGCGCTACCTTCCAGGCCCTCTTTGAGGCTGGGGATGAGGCCCTGAAATGGGCAATGATGATGGGCGGCACGGATATGGAACTGGCCTCCCTGGGATATCCGAACCTCCTGGGTGGATTCACCAAGGCCCCCTTTGACGTCATCGGCGACACCCTGCGAGGCACCAAAGGGATCATGGTGGATATCTACCGGCGGCCCGAGAAACTCCTTAAGGCGATGGAAGGGATCACGCCGCTGATGATCAAGATGGGGGTGGGTGCGGCACAGGCAACCGGGAAACCGCTGATCTTCATCCCGCTCCATAAAGGTGCTGATGGCTTCCTCTCCGACGAGCAGTTCAAGAAATTCTACTGGCCCACCCTGCGGGAAGTCATCCTGGGCCTGATTGAGGGCGGATGCGTACCGCTCCCCGCTGCCGAGGGAGGCTACAGTTCCCGCCTGGAAGTGGTCAAAGACCTGCCGCGGGGCAAAACCCTTTGGATGATTGACCTGACCGATATGGCCGATGCCAAGAAAACCATCGGTCAGAACGCCTGCCTCCTCGGCAACGTCCCCTCCTCTCTGCTGAACCTGGGCACCCCGGAGGATGTGAGGGAGTACGTCAAGAGACTGATAGATGTGGCGGGCAAGGACGGTGGGCTCATCGTCGCCAATGGGGCGTTCTTTGACGAAGCGAAGCCGGAGAACGTCAGGGCGATGGTGGATACCGCTAAGGAATACGGCGTATACCATTAAAGAAGGCGGCCTGACGAGCTCCCCCGGGAGCTTGTCAGGCCCATAAACCGTGGCAAGCGCTGATCTTCCCTGCTTCCGGCCCTCTCATCGGGCCGGGGTCTGTCCTGTAGCGTCATAAAGGGGGGATAAGACGGGATTGGGCGGGCAGTTTCGCCGCCCGCCCCCTCCCGATTTTCTTTCCCCATAGAGAAGAAAAGTATCAGCCATTTTCCATACTGAGTAATACAAGGAGGTGATGATATAGAACTCAACCGATGCTCCCTGACGATCCGGTGAAAAGTCGCATACAACTGAATAATGACCAAGTACCATAGCCCAGCGAGCAGGAAAGGAGGATCATCATGAGCACCAAAGGTCTGACGCGTCGCGAATTCCTTCGCTACGCAACGATAGCGGGCGCCGGGTTGGCGGCGACGCGCTGCGGCCCGTTGATCAAGAGCAAGCCAGCCAAGGACAAGATCGTCGTCGGCATGTCGCGGCCTCTCTCGGGTTCACAAGCGATAGTCGGGGATTCGGCGTTCCGGCCGGTCTACGAGACCTTCATCGCCGAGGTGAACGCCGAAGGCGGGGTCTATGTGGCGGAGTACGGCAAGAAACTGCCCATAGAACTCAAGATCTACGACGACACCAGCGACGTGGGCACGATGACCCGCCTAACCGAGAAACTGATCGTGGAAGACAAAGTGGACTTCCTGTGGCCCGCCTGCGGCACGTCCTTCGTCTTCGCTCAGGCTCCCATCGCCAACAAATACGGATACGTCCTGATCACTGCCGAAGGCGGCGCCACAACCATCAGGGATTTGCTCCCCAGCCTCCCCTACGTCTTCGTGACCCTCAGCTTCTCCGACTGGTATCAAATCCCCGTCCTGGCCGACCTGCTTTCCAAACGGGGTGCGAAGACGGCCTACATCACCTATATCGCCGACCTCCACGGCATTGAGTACTCCGGCGTGGCGGGCATTGAATTCCCGGCTAAAGGCATTGATATCGTCGGCGTGAAGAGCGTCCCGCCGGACATCAAGGATATTTCGCCAGTGATCCGGGAGGCGAAGGCATCCGGGGCCGATGTTTTCTGTTGCTTCGCTTATCCCGACCAGATTATGCCGGCGACGGCAATGTCTATGGAACTGGACTTCAATCCTAAAGCCTGGATCGGCGGTCCGGGGGTCAACTTCGGGTTCTACTATACTGCCTTTGGCCCTGCGACGGAGGGCGTAATCGGCTTTACGTCCTTCAGCCCGAAGCAATCGGACAGAGCGCGCCAACTGGCCGAGAAACTCTATGCGGGCAAGCCGAGAGAAATTCAGGATCCATGGGGGCACCCGCTCTACTGGGCCGGCCTGGAAATCTGGAAGCAGGCGATTGAGAAGGCAGGCACCCTGGATCAGGATAAGATTCGGGAGATTATCGCCACAGAGCGCTTCCAGACCGTTCTGGGCGAAACCTGGTTTGAGAACGGCTTGCTCTCCAAAGACTGCCACACCGGAGAGATCGGCCAGTGGATCAAGGGGGAGTACGAGGTCATCGGCCCGGAGAAGTGGGCGACCGCTGAGATGCTCTACCCCAAGCCGGCGTGGCCCAAAGGGTAGCAGGCGACCACTCACCACGAGGTGAGTAACTGGGCAGGCTGTCTAATGGCACGATCATCGCCGCTCTTTGTCCAGGGAGTTGTAGAGTGCTGTTAGGCAGCCTGTATACATTTGGTCATCCCTTCGTCGTAACGGGTCAGATACCCTCCCAAGAGGCAAGAACAGGCAGGATGTGAGCGGTGGCTTTGCCACCGCTCACATCTCTTCAGACATAGATTGACAAATTCGCTGAACTGATGTATACTGAACGTGTTCACCGAATACATTCAGTGTACAGGCCCTCTTTGATGTGGAATCCGCCATTTTTCATTTAACCGGGGGTATTGTTGGAAAGCCTGCTGTACCGGAACAATCCTCTGAATTCCTGATAGCCCCTTAAACGGTTCATCCTGCCCTGACCGGAGGCACTGTGACAACCGTACGGATACTGGAAATCGTGATCCCTGGTCTGCTGCTGGGCGGCCTCTATGCCCTGATCGCTATGGGACTCAGCCTGCAGTACGGCGTGGCCCGCATCCTGAACTTCTCCCACGGCGAGTTCATTATGTTAGGGGCTTTGACCACCTGGACGCTGTTCACTGCGCTGGGCGTTAACCCCTTCCTGGCCCTTGCCATGTGCGGCCCCGCGGCATTCGTTATCGGATTTTTCATCCACCGGACTCTCTACAAACGCCTGCTGATTTCCTCCCCCTCGCCCGCGGTTTTTGAAAGCAGCTCTATGCTGGCCTCTTTCGGCCTGATGTTTGTTATCCAAAATATTGCTCTGCTGGCCTGGGGGCCCGAAATCAGGGGATACTCTTACCTCTCCATTCCCGTCAATCTGGGGGGAGCGCTGTTCGGCGCCAATCGCCTGGTAACCTTGGGAGTAGCAATTGTCATCGGGATGACCTTCTACCTTTTCATCAGCCTCACCCGTACAGGCAAGGCAATCCGGGCTGCCGCTCAGGACCCGGCCGCCGCCGGGCTGATGGGGGTTAACATCAACAGTGTCCTGGCCCTCTGTTTTGGTTTGGGCGCGGGACTGGCCAGTGTCGCTGGCATGTTGATCAGTATGTGCTACCCGGTTCACGCGGTGATGGGTCGGGAGTATACCATTATCGCCATCATCGTGGTGGTCCTGGGGGGATTGGGGAGCATCCCCGGCAGTTTCATCGGTGGCTTTCTGCTGGGCCTCATCGGCAGCATCGTCACCCAAATTGAGCCGGGCCTGGCGCTGGTGGCTTATTATGCCATCTTCGTCCTTCTGCTGTTGATCAAGCCGACAGGCCTTATGGGGAAGTAGAAAAATGGACATCGCCAGATTAGACCTGCGAAAAATGTGGACGCCCGCGCTATTGCTCATAGCGCTGGCACTGTTCGCCACACTGCCACTCTATGCGTCCCGATATCTGGTCATATTGTTGACCAGTATCGCGATGTACGTCGTCCTCACGGGGAGTTGGGCGATTTTCTCCGGCCCAACCGGCTACATCTCGCTGGCGCCAGCAGCGTTCTTCGGGCTTGGAATATATACCTCTGCCGTCCTGGGGCGCACATCGCCCTTGCCCGCAGTCATCCTGGTCGCTGGCCTGGCCAGTTTCCTGGTGGCGCTCTTCGTTGGCGCTTTGACCCTGCGGCTGAAGGGCATCTACTTCGCAATGTTCACCTTCGGACTGGTGGAGCTCATCAAGTATTTTTTGCTGTGGTATGAGGTTGAGTTCACGGGCACGCGCGGGCGATTCGTCGTCGTCGTGGATAACACCACGATCTATTACGTGATGTTCATCATCCTGGCGACCCTGCTTCTGACGGCCTACCTGATCCGGCGTTCCCGTTTTGGAATGGCCCTGCAGAGCATCGGCGAGTGCGAAGAGGCCGCCGCGCATATCGGGGTGAACGTCAATCTGTTAAAGACGGTCACTTTCGCTATCAGCGCGATCTTCATCGGGATGGCGGGAGCGATTATGGCGACCCGCTGGACCTATGTGGACCCCTATATCGCTTTCAACCCCCTGTTTTCCTTTATGCCAGTACTGATGGCCATTTTCGGCGGCATCGGGCGATTCGGTGGCCCCATCCTGGGAGCGGTGGTCTTCGCCTACCTGGAAGAAACGTTGATCACCCGCTTCCCCTACTACTATATGCTCCTTTTCGGCATTGTCCTGATCATCGCCGTGGTGTATCTGCCCAACGGGCTGGTTGGGCTGGCGCAAATCTTGCAGAAACGAATCTCGGAGCGACGGCATGCCCATACTGGAAGGTGAAGGCGTAACCAAATATTTTGGTGGACTGGCTGCGGTCTCCCGCGTGGATTTCCACGTAGAACAGGGGGAAATAGTGGGGTTGATCGGCCCTAACGGGGCCGGGAAAACCACGCTATTTAATCTGATATCGGGCGCCCTGACCCCCAGCGCGGGGGTGATCCGATTCCAGGGCCGGGAGATCACGGGTCTGAAGCCGCACCGAATCTGTAAGATGGGGCTGGCAAGGACGTTCCAGTCCGTGAAAGTGTTTCCCAACATGCCGGTTTTTGAGAACGTCTTATTGGGGGCGTTGTTTGGGAAACCCGACGGTGTTTCCGTAGCCCATGCCGCAGAAGAGGCTACCGCCTTGCTGGAGTTCGTAGGGCTCTCTGCAGTACGGTCCACCCCGGCAAAGGACCTGACCCTGGTCAACCAGAAGCGGCTGGAACTGGCCCGGGCCCTGGCAACCAGGCCCCAATTGTTGCTGCTGGACGAACTGATGGCGGGATTGAACCCCACAGAAGTCGGTCAGGCTATGGAATTGGTGGCGCGAATTCGTGACCAGGGGATTACGATTTTCATGATTGAGCACGTTATGAAAGCCATTATGAGCATCTGCGACCGGATTATCGTGCTGCATCATGGGGTGAAGATTGCTGAAGGGACGCCTCAGGAGGTTGCCACCAGCAAGACGGTCATAGAGGTATATTTAGGAGAATAGGCGAATGCTGGAAATCCGCGATCTGTGCACTTGCTACGGGAAAGTTCAGGCATTGTGGGATGTGTCCCTTCAAGTGAACGAAGGAGAAATCGTCGCCCTGGTCGGATCAAATGGGGCGGGCAAGACCACATTGCTGAACACCATCTCCGGCCTGTTGCGCCCGGTGTCCGGTCAGATAACGTTCCTCGGTAAGATGATCCGGGGGTTGCCCCCCCACGCCATTGTGGAACTGGGCATTTCTCAGGTGCCCGAAGGGGGAAGGGTATTTCCCGAGATGACGGTTCGCGAAAACCTGGAGATGGGAGCATACCCCTACCGCGTCTGGCGGGACAAAGAAGCAACCCTGAAACAGGTTTATCAACTTTTCCCCTTGCTCAAGGAGAGGGAAAAACAGTTGGCCCGAACGCTCAGCGGTGGGGAACGCCAGATGCTGGCGATTGGGCGATGTCTGATGTCCAGACCCCGCTTGTGTATGTTTGATGAACCATCGTATGGTCTGGCGCCCCTGGTGGTGGCCGAAATCTTTCGCATCATTCGCCACCTTCGTGACCAGGGGATCACCGTCCTGCTGGTAGAGCAGAATGTCCGGCGCGCGCTGGAAATTGCAGACCGGGCGTATGTGCTGGAAAACGGCCGAATCTGCTTAGAGGGAGCGTGTACCGAACTGCTGGAGAACGACCACGTGCGAAGGGCCTATCTGGGGTTGTAGCCAAAGGCAGTCTTTTCCTGCTCCCGACGGGTCCGTACCTTTCGGAATCTGGCGCCACCGGCGTTGAGTAATGACAATTGTACCATAAAGCAGATTTGCCCGATCTCAGTGCCACAATTGATCAAGGAGGGACCCTATGAAAATCAAAGCAGCCGTCGTATTTGAAACGGGAGGAGAGTTCAAGATTGAAGAAGTGGAATTGAGCGAGCCGAGGGACGACGAGGTGCTGGTCCGCGTGGTCGCCTCGGGCATCTGCCATACCGACCTGGGCGCGCTGTACGGGCATTTACCGATCCCCGCACCGCCCAGCATCTTCGGGCACGAAGGGGCTGGCATTGTGGAGAAGGTCGGAGCACGGGTGACCAAAGTCAAACCCGGTGACCACGTGATCATGACCTGGGACTACTGCGAGCACTGCCCGCCATGCAAAATCGGTAAAGTCCTCTACTGCCTGAACTTCTTCCTGTACAACTTCCACGGCGCCCGCCCCGATGGCAGCATCACCCTCCATAAGGGCGATCAGGCCATCCACGGCTCGTTCTTCAACCAGTCCTCTTTCGCCACCTTCGCGCTGGCGAACGAGCGGAACGTGGTCAAGGTGCCGGGCGATGTGCCGCTGGAGGTCCTGGCCCCGATGGGCTGCGGCGTGATGACCGGCGCCGGAGCGGTCATCCACGCGCTGCAGGCCCGACCCGGCGATTCCATCGCCGTGTTCGGCGCTGGCACCGTGGGGATGAGTGCCATCCTCGCCGCCCGGGTATGCGGCTGTACGACCATCATCGCCGTGGACATCAACCCGGAGCGCCTGGAACTGGCCCGCGAACTGGGCGCGACGCACACCGTCAACGCCGCCGAGGTGAACCCTGTGGAGGCAATTCGGGAGATCACCGGCGGTGGCGCCAACTTCACCCTGGAGTGCGTGGGCAACCCCAAAGTATTGCGGCAGGCCGTGGACTCCCTGCCCCGCCTGGGGGTATGCGGTCTGATCGGGGTTGTGCCGCCGGGCACGGAGGTCGCCCTGGATATGGACCTGCTGATGAACGGACGGACGGTGCGGGGTATCCTCGGCGGCGACGCCATCCCCGACCTGTTCATCCCTCAACTGGTGGAACTCTATCGCCAGGGGCGCTTCCCCTTTGACCGGCTGATCCAGTTCTACCCGTTTGAGGAGATCGGCCGGGCGGTGAAGGATATGGAAGCAGGACGTGTGGTCAAACCCGTCCTGCGGATGTAACGTCGGACAACCCAAATCGTTGAGGAGAGGGCCATGAAACTCATCCGGGTCAATATGACTGACAAAACCATCCACACGGAAGACGTGCCCCCGGAGTATGCGGGGCTCGGCGGCCGGGGATTGTCGTCCGTCATCATTAATACGGAAGTGCCGCCCCGGTGCGACCCCCTGGGGCCGGAGAATAAACTGATCTTCGCGGCCGGCCTGTTGAGCGGCACGACGATGCCCAATACCAGCCGACTGTCCATCGGGGCCAAGAGTCCGCTGACCGGAGGGATCAAAGAGAGCAACGTGGGCGGAATGATCGCGGTGGCGATGGGCCGGCTGGGCATTCAGGCCATCATCGTGGAGGGGCAGGCGCCGGAGGGAGAACTCTATCTGCTCAAGATTGACGGAAACGGGAACGCCAGCCTCATCCCGGCCCAAGAGTACAAAGGAATGCGGACGTACCCGCTGGTGGAGAAACTCCTGGCGACCTACGGGAAGGATTACGCCGTGGTGTGCATCGGGCCGGCCGGCGAGTACAAAATGCCCATTGCCTCCGTCCAGGCGTCCGATGTGGACGATCGCCCCTGCCGCGCCGCCGGACGCGGCGGGATGGGCGCTGTAATGGGGGCCAAAGGGCTCAAAGCGATCCTCGTGGACCGGCGCGGCAAGGACGGTAACCCCGTCGCTGATCCGGAGGCTTTCCGGGAGGCGGTGAAGAACCTGGTCCAGATGATCAAGTCAGACCCCATGAACGCTGAGGTGATGCCCAACCTGGGCACCGCGGCGCTGGTGGCGCCGGTGAACTCCATGGGCGGCTTCCCCAGTTACAACGCGCGCAAGGGCGTGCTGGACGGCTGGGAGAACATCTGCGGCGAGCGGATGGCCGAAATCATCAAGGAGCGGGGTGGCAATCCGACCCATCGGGGTTGCGACCAGTGCATCATCTTCTGCTCCAATGTCTATGTGGACAAAGACGGCAAGTACGTCACCAGTGCCCTGGAATACGAGACCATCTGGGCGATGGGCGGCATGACCGGCATCACAGACCTGGACGTCATCGCCCGGCTGGACAATCTGTGCGACGACATTGGGGTTGACACGATGAGCGCGGGGGTTGCGATCGCCGTGGCGATGGACTCCGGCTACCGGAACTTCGGCGACGCCGCCGCGGCCATAGAGATGATGGAAGAAATCGGCAAGGGCACGGAATTCGGCCGCATCCTCGGCGGCGGGGGTGTCGCGGTGGGCAAGCACTTCAACAACCCGCGGGTCCCCGCGGTGAAGGGGCAGACCATCGCGGCCTACGACCCGCGCGCCCTACTGGGCCTGGGTGTGACCTTTGCCACCTCGCCGATGGGCGCCGACCACACGGCGGGGAACGTCGTCGGGGCATATCTGACCGGGATGCTGGACCCGTTGAAGCCGGAGGGGCAGGTGGAGACCTCCCGGTTCCTGCAGATCGCCATCGCCGCCTACGACACGCTGGGGTTGTGCTTTATGGCGAGCGTCGCTCTCCTGAATCCTGAGGCATTTGAGGCGGTCAGCAAGTTGATCGGTGCCAAACTGGGCCAGACGCTGGGACCGGACGAATTTCCCTTCGGCCTGGGCCTGCGGGTGCTGAAGGCGGAGCGGGAATTCAACCGGAGGGTTGGGTTCACGAAGGAGGACGATCGGCTGCCCCGTTTCTTCTACGAGGAGCCCCTCCCCCCGCACAACACGGTCTTCGTCATCCGCGACGAGGAACTGGACAGCGTCTTTGACTTTTAGTCGGCGGGATTGGTGCGGCGGCTCCGCCGCACCAATCCCGATAGGGCATCCCGAATGAGAGTCGTTGTCAAACTCTACGGGACGCTGGGGCAGACGTTCCCTGGCTACCAGCCTTCCCGGGGGATAGAGGTGAACCTCCCCGAGGAGGCAACGGTACGGGACCTGCTGGCCCATCTGGGGCTCCCGGAGCGGGCCATCGTCATCGTGGGAGGCCGGGTATTGCCCGCCGATGCCGGATTGCAGAACAATGCCCCGGTGAGCATTTTCCAGCCAATCGGTGGTGGATAACTTCATCTCCCCCTACTCCCTACTCCTTACTCCATACTCTATACTCCGAAGGAGGTTACAATGGTAGACTACGATGCCCTGAAAGCCAGAGTACAGGAATTGGCAGAAAGAGAATGGGATTGGGCAGCGATTGAGGCCCGGTACCGAAAGATGGCCGCGGAGGGGATTCCCAGGAAGACTTTGACTCCGGAAGAGGCCCTGGCAAACCGGGAGCAAATCCTGGACCGTGTCCAGCGGCGGGCTGAAGAGTACAATTTCTTCGCCCGCAACTGTGCCAAAGGGACGGCGCTGGCACTGCTGGAGGAGTTCGGTCTGGGCAACCTGGAAATCATCCAGGCCCTCTCCCCGTTCCCCGGGTTCGGCGGGACCGGCTGGATGTGCGGAGGCGTGACCGGGAGTCTGATCGCCCTGGGCCTCTATTTTGGCAGCATAGACGTGATGAACTACGAAGCGGTCAGGGCGGCGGTTCAGGCGGCCCGGAAGTTTATGCCCCGTTTCCAGGAAACGGTCGGATCGGTTCTGTGTCCGGAATTACAGGAGAAAGTGATATTTGACCGCTACATGAACCCCGCAGCCAGTCCGGAGAACATGGCAGCCTTCGCGGCGGCAAAGGGCTTTGAGAAGTGCAGCCTGTTGCCGGGGATCGGGGCCCGGATCGCGGCCGAGATCATTCTGGATAGCATCATAGAGGGCAAAAAATAGGGTCTTGTGTGTCGTCGGGCGGCCGGCGCCCACTAAAGGGATATCCATTCCGATGCCGCCGCGCGGCACGGAGACGGGGCACCGGAGCATCCATCAACATCTTTGTAACGACTGGCATCAGCCGCCGCGTCCATATGGCGGCTGATGCGATTTTTATCGGCCATTTTGCGACGCAGTAGCCCGCTCCGCGTAGAGAACGGTTTGCGCGGTGTCCTCACCACATCGCAACATCCGCGCTCCCCCTCTTGTAGACGCTTCCTTCCCTGAAGGATTCACTCCATACGGGCTTGTGCAGCAAATCGTTTTGAGGGAGTGACGCGCCCGTGAAAGGGGGGAAAGTGGGGTTGTGGGGGCGGCTTCGCCGCCCCCACAACCCCACACCCCACCCCTTTCCCACACAGGGCGAATTACTGCGCAAGCCCCACAGGGCGGGCATTTGCCCTCTAATAGCAAGACGGGTATAATCAAGTTGTTCCAGGGATGCGCCTTCAACCTGCTCTTGTGGAAAGGGAGATATGCCCGGCGTCTGACAAATCTCTGAAAGATGTGCTGGCTGAGGTCATTCGCCGTATCGTAGAGGTGGCCCATCCGGAGAAGCAACTGTTCAGCCTGTTGGGTTGAGGGGGGAACCTCACCCTCTCCCCCAACCCCTCTCCCTCTCCCAATGAGAGAGGGAGAGAGGTGTCGCCGAAGGCGACGGGGTGAGGGTGAGGTCTCTCCCGCAGCACAGAAGAGGAGTCGGGGGAGTTCCCCCTGGCTGAATAGATTGAAAATGGCAGATTCTAAATTATAATGACAAACTATGCGTTAAAAGTATAAATGGTATAACCCAATTCGGCTTCCGGCCGAAAGAAGTCCCCTGGTGAGCCGAAAGAGATCGGGCCCCACCCCCCTGCCCCCCTCCCCGTTGAGGGCGGACGGATCGTCCGGCCCTTACGGGGGTTTCGGGGCGGGGGGCCTTCGGCCGCCAGCCCCGAAACTTGACATCATGAGAGAATCTACAGCCGCACGGGGAGGGGGGAGAAAAGATGGGGTTTTGCGGGGCGGCGGCTTCGCCGCCGCCCCGCAAAACCCCTCTCTGTCCCCCCTCTCCCCCG
>CAKZOY010000518.1 GCA_937138275.1 uncultured Chloroflexota bacterium | reverse complement strand
AGGAAAGGGCAAGGACAAGCCTTGCCCTTACAGGGGTTTCGGGGCGGGCGGCCGAAGGCCGCCCGCCCCGAAACCCCTCTTTCCCCCTTCTCCCCCGCCGCGGCGGGGGAGAAGGGGGTCAGGGGGATGAGGGGGCGCTAAAGACCAGACCCTGCCCGCACGAGGTCTGGATATGAGCCGAAAGTGTCAGGTGGCTAGGACGCATTGCTTGATTTTTCCCTGTTTCCGGGTAAGATATAGGGGTATACACGAGACATACCAGGAGAACCGGACGTGAGAATTCTCGTCACCGGCGGAGCGGGATTTATCGGCTCCCATCTCGTGGATGCCCTGATGGAACAGGGGCACGAGGTCACCGTCATAGATAACCTCTCCGTGGGCAAAATCGCCAACATCGCCCACCATCTGGGCCATGAACGGTTCCACTTCGTCAACGATTCCATCCTGAACGCCACTACCCTGGAGCGACTGGTGCGCCAGGCCGACCTCATTTTCCACCTGGCGGCGGTCGTCGGGGTCAAATACGTGGTGGAAGACCCGCTGAACGCTATCATTGTCAACGTGCGCGGTACTGAGAACGTGCTGGAACTGGCCTTCAAGTACTGGGTGCGCACCGTCATCGCCTCCAGTTCCGAAGTCTACGGGAAATCCACCGCCGTCCCGCTGCGGGAGGACGGCGACCGGATTCTGGGACCGACCACCGTCCCCCGCTGGTCCTACTCCGACGCCAAGGCTATAGACGAGTACTTCGCGATGGCCTACGCCAAAAAGGGACTGCCGGTCACGGTGGTGCGGTACTTCAACGCCTACGGCCCTCGGCTGGACCCCCGCGGCTACGGCAGCGTCGTCGCCCGCTTCTTCACCCAGGCCCTGCGCGGCGAGCCCATCACCGTCTACGAGGACGGACGCCAGACCCGCTGCTTCACCTACGTGGCGGATACCGTCCGGGGCACCATTCTCGCCGGGACCGTTCAGGAGGCCGCCGGGCAGATTTTCAACATCGGCTCCGACCGGGAGATCGCCATCGGCGAACTGGCGGAGCGCATCCGTGCCCTGACCGGTTCCCGGTCGGAGATTGTGCATATGCCCTACACATCGGCCTACGGGCCCGATTTTGAGGAGACCCGCCGCCGCGTGCCCGACGTGACTCGTGCCCGCCAGGTCCTCGGTTTTGAGGCCCAGACCGCTCTGGACGAGGGACTGATGCGCACGCTGGAGTGGTTCCGCCGGGAAGAAGAGAGCGGTTCATAGAGACATTGCAACCAGGAGAGACGCGCCGGATGAATACCACCCGACTCAGCGCAATCTTAGACGGCATTTTAGAGGCCGGATGGCTGGCAGCGATCATCGTCACCCCGCTCTTCTTCAACATTTACTCCAGCCGCGTCTTTGAGCCGGACAAACTGACCACCTTGCGCTCCATCGCTCTGGTAATGGCCGCGGTCTGGCTGGCCCGATGGGTGGAGGAACGGGCCAGCGGCGGGCCGCGCCCGCGCCTGACGTGGCGCACCCCGCTGCTCCTCCCGACCCTCTTCACCGTTCTGGTCTACCTGATCAGCACCGCCTTCTCCGTCGTCCCCTACACCAGTTTCTTCGGCTCCTACCAGCGGCTTCAGGGGACCTTCACCACCCTGTCCTACATTGTCATTTTCCTGATCATCCTGGACCGGATGCGCACCCGCGCCCAGGTGGACCGTTTCATCACGACTCTCATCGTCAATAGCCTCCCCATCGCCTTATACGGCTTCGTCCAGCACTCCCGCCGCGATCCCCTCCCCTGGGGCGGGGACGTCACCCAGCGGGTGGCCTCCAATATGGGCAACCCCATCTTCGTCGCCGCGTATATGATTATGGCGGCCTTCCCCACTCTGGCGCGCGCGGTGGATGCCTTCCGTTCCCTCCTGACGGACGAGAAGTCCGGGACATCGGAAGTGCTCCGTGCCGCCGCCTACGTCTTCATCTTCCTGGTCCAGGTCATCAGCATCTGGTACACCCACAGCCGCGGCCCGCTGATGGGGCTGGTGATGGGAATGGCGGTCTGGGGATTCCTGGGATTGCTGGCCCTGCGGCGCGCGGCCCAGCAACCACTTCCTGGCCCTTCTGCCCTGATTGCGGACATCCGCTCCGGGATCGGTTTCGGGCTGGCAACTGTTCTGGGGGTCGGGGGGATCGGCGCGGTGTCCTACCTTCTCCTGCGCGGTGCTACCCGGACCAATCCCACACTTCAGTGGCTTCCCGCTGTGTTCGCCGGGCTTCTCTTCGCCGGGGCCTGGTTGTGGGCTATCGTCAACCAGAAGGGCTGGCGCTGGCTGTGGGCCAGCGCGCTGGTCATTGTCGTTCTGTTCGCCTCCGGATTTCTGACGGTCAACCTGGCAGAACCGGTCAACGCCTGGGCACAGCAACAGCCCTGGATGGGGCGGCTGGATGAGGTCCTGCAGGCCGAGACGGGCACCGGCAAAGTCCGTTCCCTGATCTGGGAGGGGGCCCTGCGCCTCATCCTCCCCCACGAGCCGATCCAGTACCCCCCCACCGCGGCCGATCCCGACGGCCATTCGGACCCCTTCAATTTCCTGCGCCCGCTCATCGGCTATGGGCCGGAGTCCATGTACGTTGCCTACAATCGCTTTTACCCGCCCCTCCTGGGTCATTACGAGTCCCGCACGGCCTCTCCCGACCGGTCCCACAACGAGACGCTGGACTCGCTGGTCATCACCGGCCTGTTGGGTTTCATCGCCTATCTGTGGATGTTCGGCAGCGCCTTCTATTTCGGCCTCTCCTGGCTGGGGTGGATACCGGACGCCCGCCGTCGGAACCTCTTCTTCGGCCTGCTGGTCGCCGGAGCCCTGGCAGGCGTAGCGGTGGTTGTCCCCACCGTTGGGCCCCATTTCTTCGGACTGGCGATCCCGGTGGGGATGGTGGTCGGGATGCTGGCCTATCTCGTCATCTGCAGTTTCTTCCCGCCGGATTCCTTCCCGGCGCCTCACCCCCACCAGATTATGCTCATCGGCATTCTCGCCTCCTTTGTCGCCCACCTGGTAGAGATCAACTTCGGCATCGCCATTGCTTCTACCCGCACCACTTTCTGGACGCTGGCGGGGGTGTTCGTGCTGCTGGGCATACAACAGATTGTGGAGGTGGAGAAGGAAGAGCCTGTTGCCATCCGGAGGACGGAGCAGGCCCCGCCCCGGAAGGGGAGCATGAAGAAACGTCGCCGCCGCCCTGCCCCGCCCCCGCCGGTGCCGTCGGCCGGAAAAGTCCCGTCCTGGTTCTGGCCTGCGCTGGGGGCCGCCCTGATCGGTTCCCTGATCCTGGGCACCCTGGCCTACGACTTCACCAACAACATAGAACGGCTCAAAAACCCGATGCAGATTTTCTGGCGCTCGCTGACGGTGATCGCCATCGGAGGACCACCGCGCCAGTCCCTGGGCATTCTGCTGGTCTTCGGGATGGCCTGGGCATCCACCGCACTGTTGACCATCACCCAGATGATCCGGCGGGGCGTCTTTGAAGAGCGTCGGAGCGACGTATGGCCGGCGGTGCTCCTCATCCTGACTGTCTCGCTGACGGTGGGAGTGACCTTCGGGCTGATTCTGGCCGGACGCCATGCCCGCGTCCTACAGATGACCGTTCAGAACGTCTCCGACCTGATGCGTCTGGCCGAACACATTGCCGGTCAGATCGGAGCCTACTACGGCTTTCTGGCCGTCGTCATCTTTCTGGGAGGACTGGCCCTGGCAGGGGAGCGGGTGATGCCCAGGAACTGGGGTACTGGGCGGGGCGCGCTGGTGCTGGCTGTCCTCCTGCCCCTGAGTGTGGTCAGCGCACTGCAGGCCAACCTGCGCCCCATCCGCGCCGACATCATCTACAAGCAGGGACTCCCGTGGGACGAACAGGGTCAGTGGGGGGCAGCCGTGCCCCACTACCAGCGCGCCGTTCAACTGGCGCCCCACGAGGACTACTATTATCTTTACCTGGGCCGCGCGCTGCTGGAGTACGCCAAAACGGTAACGGATGTCGCCGAGCAGGAGGCCGTCCTGCGGGAGACGGAGCGGGTTCTCCTGATGGCCCAGGCGTTGAGCCCGCTGAACACCGACCATTCGGCCAACCTGGCCCGGATGTACCAGCAATGGGCCAATCTTCCCACCGGGCAGTCACAACGGGATAACCTGCTGGCCCTTTCTTCCCGGTATTACGAGGCCGCCACCAGCCTGAGTCCCAACAACGCCATCCTCTGGAACCAGTGGGCTACCCTGCATCTCTACGAGTTGGGAGAAGAGAAATTCCAGCAACTGATCTCCCGATCCCTGGAACTGGACGACGGTTTTGAAGAGACCTGGCTCATTTTGGGGGATGCCCGTTCCCAGCGGGGGGACCTGGAGGGGGCGGCCGAAGCGTACCGCCGGGCGCTGGAAATCCGGCCGGGGCTGCCCCAGGGCTGGAACGCGCTGGCGCGGATTCACCTGCAGCAGGGCCAGAACGAAGCGGCCCTGGAGGCCCTGAACCGCTCTCTGGAACTGGACCCGACCGGCGCGTGGGCGTGGGACGCACACCGCCTGCTGGCGATCGCCTACTACCAGATGGGGATGCCGGAGCAGGCGCTGCTGGAGGCGCAGACGGCGCTCCAGATGGCCCCCGAAGCACACCGCCCGGCGGTGGAACAACTGATCGGGCAACTCCAGCCCGCCCCGCCGGTCA
>CAKZOY010000517.1 GCA_937138275.1 uncultured Chloroflexota bacterium | reverse complement strand
GGGTGTGGGGTTTGTGGGGGCGGCGAAGCCGCCCCCACAAACCCCACTTTCCCCCTTTTCACGGGCGCGCCACTCCCACGAAACGATTTGCTGCACAAGTCCAACCTCAGTTCAGGGAGTTGACTTTCGGCAATTTTTGTGCTACAATGTACACGGTTTCCGTTCCCCAGGAACGTTGACCCGGAGCAAGCATTGGAAACATTTCAGGAAACCGAATACGGGGCGGGGCTCCACCCGACCCACATTGCGGCAGGGTGGAGGAATTCCCTTGCCCAATGGCTGAATAACGTTTTGCCTCGCAAAGTCGCTCGTCTGGTCGTGCTCTGGTGGGAGTGGAGCAGCGACCGGCGATCTATTTGGCTGTGGATGAGCCGCACTTCCGCTCATCTGGCGCTGGTGCTGGTCGCTTGCCTGGCCCTTCTCTTAAGCGCAGTCCATATCCCCGCCTGGGCAGACCGTCCCCAATTTTCCGCCACCGATATCTTCGCCCTGCAGAACGTCAAGCAGGATACCGGCGCGGCATTGGCCGAGGTGATGGCCCGCAACGGCGTGGCGCCCAAACCCAACCCCTGGGCCCCCATCGCTCTCCGCGCCAATCCCCACACTGAAATCCCCAAACGCCCCCGCCTGGGCATCATCACATATACTGTCCAGTTAGGGGACACCGTTCAGGGGATCGCTGCGCAGTTTGATCTGGAACCGACCACCATTATGTGGGCCAACCCCGCGGTGGAGGATGCCCCGGACCTCCTGCGCATCGGGCAGGAGTTGATCATTCTGCCGGTGGACGGGGTCTACCATACGGTCAAAGAAGGGGATACTCTGGAATCCATCGCCAAAAAGTACAAGGTAGAAGTAGAGGCCATCACGTCCTGCCCCTATAACAATCTCCAGCCCCCGGATTTTCCCATTGAGGCGGGAATGAAACTGATCGTGCCCGGCGGGGAGAAGCCATGGGTGCCCAAAGTGGTCACCAGTTACACGGGTCCAATCCCCGAAGGCGCCCGGGGTACGGGGCTATTCCAGTGGCCGACTCTGGGCTACATGACCCAGGGCTACTGGTACGGTCACCGGGCGATAGACATCGGCGTACCGGTGGGCACCGCCGTCCACGCAGCCGATGGCGGGTTCGTCAGTTTCGCCGGATGGACAGATGTCGGGTACGGTTACCTGATCGTCATTGACCACGCCAACGGGTTCGCCACATACTATGCTCACCTGAGCAACTTCTATGTGATAGCAGGGCAGAAGGTGGAGCGTGGGCAGGTCATCGGCTCTACCGGCAATACCGGCTGGTCCAGCGGCCCGCATCTGCACTTTGAAATCCGGTATATGGGCGTACCGCAGAATCCGAGGGCGTATTTGCCGTAAAACGTAAAGCGAAAAAACGTAAGGAGGGTTGCAGTGGGGGACTGCAACCCTCTTTTGTTGAAGGGCCGGGTTACGTCAATACGAATCCCTCAGGCTGCGGACGCGCAGGGACTGGCGCACCCTCTCGGCCGTCCAGCCCGGAAGCGGCGGCAGGGTCGCGGTGACTGTGCGGCCCGCCGGAAGGTCAAAGAAGTTGTCGCTGAAGACCGCGTCGGTGTCCTCCAGTTCCAGCCAGACGAAGCGGGCCAGGCGCCCACTTGTCACGTCTACGGCAAACCCGTCCTCCGTCTGACGGACGGTCACCCGTAGTTGCGGGTCGGGCAACTCCAGGTGTTTGGTGGGGACGAACGGGATGACCCCTATGCTCAGACGCTCGTCCCCCTGCCACAGTTCGTAGACCAGCACCACGTCCCGCCGGAAGTTGGGCCGAAGCGTGATGGACGGCCCGGCAGTCAGCCAATCGGAGAAGTCCCGCGCCCATACCTGCACCGAACTCAGAGTGGGCACCGTCACCTCTTCTTTCCCCGAGAGCAGCACCTTGCCGTCCACCGTCTCCAGCGACCAGCGGACAGTCCCCCGCCACTCCTCCCGAAGGTCGCTGGTCACAAAGAGCGCTGCGCGCGGGCCGTCGTCCTCCACCGAGAGCAGAACAGGGGCATAGAAGCGACGCGCCGCGTAGTGCAGCGCCTTCCAGCGGCCGAAATGGTCTATGCTGGACCAGGACGCCACGAGCCAGCAGTCGTTCAATTGCCAGTAGAGGGTGCCGCCGACCCGATGCCGGTTTCGCCGCCAGTGCTCCACACCCGTCCGCACCGCCTCCGCCTGCAGAATCTGGGAGAGGTAGACCAGCGATGGGAAGTCTTTGGGCATCCGGAAGTGCTCGGTCAGGTAGGCGACAATCTTGCCGTTGCCCTCTGCGTTGCGCTGGTGATGCTCCATAATGTACGAGGTTATGTTCCAGTCGGCCTCGTCGGCGTAGGTGCGGACGGTCGCCAGCGGCGGAAGCGACTGGAAACCGAATTCGCTGACGAAACGACTGACATGTTCCCGGTAGAACCGGAACGGCCGCATCCAGTGCCAGACCTCCCAGCAGTGGGTGTCGCCTGCCCGCCCACCATTGACGTCCACGAAGGGGGTGCCCGAGGAGGGGGAACTGGGCCAGTAGGCGCGGTCCGGGTCCTCCCGCGCGCAGATTTCGGGCAGGATGTGGTGGAAGAATCGGTCGTAGGCGGCGCGCAGTTCCCGGCCGCCCGGTTCGTAAATCCAGCCCCAACTCTCCCAGCCCCATTCCATCTCGTTGTTGCCGCACCAGAGGGCCAGGGACGCCCGATGGCGCAACCGACGGACGTTCTCCACGACCTCCGCCTGCACGTTCTCCAGAAATTTCTCCTCATCCAGCGGGTACGTGCTGCAGGAGAAGACAAAGTCCTGCCAGACCAGGATGCCGTAGCGGTCGCAGAGGTCGTAGAAACGGTCATCCTCGTAGAACCCGCCGCCCCACACCCGCAACATGTTCATGTTTGCCTCCGCCGCGCTGCGGATGAGGTGCTCCAGGTGCTCATCAGTGATGCGGGTGGGGAAAGAGTCGGCGGGAATCCAGTTGGCTCCTTTGGCGAAGATCGGCACGCCGTTGACGACGAAGACGAAGGACTCGCCCCACTCGTCTTTCTGACGGCACAGTTCCAGCGTGCGCAACCCGATCTGGAGGGTGCACCGGTCGCACGGGGTTTTGCCCTCGCAGAGTGTGACCTCCGCCCGGTAGAGGGGCTGTGAGCCGTACCCGTTGGGCCACCAGCGGTGCGGGTCGGCGACCACCATCTCCAGCCGCGCCGAGGTGCCGTTGCCCGGCAGCAGGACCTCGGCCCGCTGGACGCGGCCGTCGGGGGCAGTCAGATGAAGAACAACCGTCAGGTCGGCTTCCCGCCAGCGGTCCAGGGTTATGTCGGCGGTGAGGGTCACCTGTCCCTCCGGCCCGTGGTGCTGGCGCAGGTGGACGTCGGCGAAGCGGGCGACGGAGTACCCCTTCAGATAGACTTCCTTCCAGATGCCGATCGGCGGCAGTTGCGGCCCCCAGTCCCAGCCGAACTGGCAGGGGGCCTTGCGCAGGTAGGGGCCGCCGGGGATGGAGTGGGACGGGGCGATCATCGGTCGCTCCGCCTGGCGGGCGCGGATATGGGCGATGGGGGATGTGAAGCGGATGAGCAGTTCGTTTTTACCTTCCCGGAGGAGGGTCGTGACGTCCCACTCGTAGCGGCGGAACATATTTTCAGCGCGGCCAACGGTTTGGCCGTTCAGAACAACCTCCGCCAGAGTATCCAGCCCGTCGCAGACCAGAAAGATGCGCTCCTGGGCCTGCAGTTGGGGTGGGACGTCAAAGAGGCAACGGTACTCCCAATCCCGCTCCGCCACCCACTGCACGAGCAGTTCGTTATCGGCGACGAAGGGGTCGGGGATGCGGCCCAGGGCCAGCAGGTCAGTGTGGACGGAACCGGGCACAGCGGCGGGGAGCCATTCGTCGGCATCTGCCGCGCGGAATTGCCAGGTGCCGGTTAAGGGGTGTTTGACCATTTGTGTCTCCCGGATGTAGTTTGTGGTGCGTAGTTCGTGGTTCGTAGTGCGCTACGGAGCGCAGCGGAGTAGCGCTTATCGGACGCCACTCCGTCATCGCTTCGTGGCTGACTACAAGCGACGCCACTCCGCTATCGCTTCGTGGCTGACTACAAGCGACGCCACTCCGCTATCGCTTCGTGGCTGACTACAAGCGACGCCACTCCGCTA
>CAKZOY010000516.1 GCA_937138275.1 uncultured Chloroflexota bacterium | reverse complement strand
GGAGTAGGGAGTAAGGAGTAGGGAGTAAGGAGTAGGGAGTAGGGAGTAGGGAGTAGGGGCTAACTAACCCCTAACCCCTAACCCCTAACCCCTATCCCCTATCCCCTACCCCCTATCCCCTATCCCCTACCCCCTATCCCCTATCCCCTGTTCCCTAACCCCTGTTCCTAACTACTTCTTTTGCAATTCGTCGCCCCAGTTCTATGGCGTAGTTGGTGCCCCGGTCCCAGGGGTAGACCTGGCTCATGTTCGCCATCCAGAGGCCAGGGAGCGGGGTCGCCAGCGGCGGGATGTTGCGGGAGTGGTGCAGGGTCGGCACCGGCTGGGCATACGGTTCGGCGAACATCCAGACGGCCCGAATCCAGTCGGGGCGGAAGTCGGGCCGAATGCGCACCAGTCCCGGCCAGTAGTGCTCCAGCAGTTCCTCCTTGTCCATTCCGAAAATCGGGTGATCGGGCGGGAGGTAGTCCCCGCAGTAGATGATGTGGTCCCCCCCGTAGTGCTCTGGGGAGATGTAGTTGGTGTGTTCTACCAGTCCCATAAAGGGGAATTCGTCCCCTTTGGGCAGGTTGATCCAGTAATGGCCGCGGGTCAGCGGGTGGTGCAGGGCCAGGACCAGGGTGACGGCGCCCAGCGCCTTCAGCGCGCGCAGGCGGGCGACGTAGTCGGCGGGGAGGTCGGGGGCTAGGTCCGCCAGCAACGAGGGCGCGCAGGTGGCGATGACGGCCTCGTGGGTCGCCCAGCCCCCGGCAAATTCCACCGTCCAGCGGCCCTCCTGGAAGCGGAGGCGGCGGACGGGGGCGTTCAGGAGGACGCGCCCACCCTGCCGGCGAATGCGGTCGGTCAGGATGTCCACGAATCCCTGGAACCCGCCCACGAAATACCCCAGCCGCGGGGTACGTTTATGGAGGCGGGCCCAGAACCAGGCCATGTTAACGTTGCGGTACTCCTCCTCACCGAACTTGCTGATGAGCAGGGGTTTCCAGAGGATTTCGTACGCCCGCGGGCCGACGGCGCGCCGGGTCCATTCCTCTGCCGTGACTGCCTCCAGCGGTTCCCAGCGGCGCAGCAAGCGCAGGTACAGGGTGACCAGCCCCACGCGCAGCCGGTCGGGAAACGGCAGAGGGGTGAACCGCAACACCCGGATGGGGCTGTCAAAGGGATAGATTCGCCCTTTGTGGTAGATGGACGTGGTCGGGCGAGGAAAGAAGAGACGGTCAGCCACGCCCAGTTCCCGAATGAGCGCGATGGCGTCCCGGTCGGAGGCGAACCAGTGATGGTAAAACCGCTCCAGGGACCATTCCCAGCGCTCATCCCGGAAGCCCGCGGCCAGTCCTCCGGCATACGGTCGGGCTTCGTAGACGGTCACCCCGTGACCGGCGCGGGTCAGGTCGTATGCGGCGGTCAGGCCGGTGATGCCGGCGCCGATGATGGCGAGGTCCATAGCGTGTTCCGTATTTCGTAAAGCGTGTTTCAGCGGGTTTCGGCGCCGAATTCGCCGTCCCGCACCCGGATGCGCAGTTCGTCCCCCGGTGCGACCTGGGCGGGGGAGCGGACGATGAGGCCGTCGGCGACGCGCCGGACGATGGCATAGCCCCGCTCCAGGGTAGCCAGCGGGCTGACCCCCTCCAGCCGGCCCATCAGCCCCGCCAGCCGTTCCCGATGGACGGCGACGCGATGCCGAATGGCGCGGTCCATCCGCTCCATCCGTTCGTCCAGTTGTTGACGGGCCTGGGCCAGACGGAGCGCCGGGGAGAGCCGCCGCAAGACCCGTATCTGTTCTTGAAGACGCACGCGCCGGCGGGCCAGTTCCGCCTCCAGCGCGCGGTTCAGGCGGCCTGTCAGGCCCCGTACCTGTTGCCGGAGTTCTGCCCGGTCGGGAGTGGCGATCTCTGCTGCGGCCGACGGGGTGGGCGCGCGCCGGTCGGCGGCGAAATCGGCCAGGCTGAAGTCCGTCTCATGCCCCACCCCGCAGACGACGGGGATGCGGGAGGCCGCGACCGCCCGCGCCACCCGCTCGTCGTTGAAGGCCCACAGTTCCTCCAGCGATCCGCCGCCGCGGGCCAGCAGGATGACGTCTATATCGTCGCGGGCATTGAGGGCGCGCAGCGCCGCGACGATCTGCGGCGGTGCATCCTCTCCCTGCACCAGCGTCGGGGCCAGGATGACTTCCGCCAGCGGGTAGCGGCGGGAGAGGATGTGCAGGATGTCCCGCAGCGCCGCTGCGTCGGGGGAGGTGACCACACCGATGCGGCGGGGGTAGCGGGGGAGAGGGCGTTTCCGTTCGGGGGCAAACAGCCCCTCCGCCTCCAGCCGGCCCTTCAGCCGTTCGTATTCCTGGTACAGCCACCCCAGCCCTATCGGCTCCAGGGAATCCACGTAGAGTTGCAGGTCGCCCCGCTGCTCGTAGACCCCCACTTTGCCGTGGGTCAGGACGGAGTCGCCATCCCTGGGGAGAGCGCGGAGGCCGCGCGCCCGGTCCCGCCACATCACGCAGCGAAGTTCCGCCCCGGCGTCCTTCAGGGTGAAGTAGCAATGGCCCGAAGCGACCTGGCGGAAGTTGGAGATTTCCCCCTCCACCCACACGTCCGCTAGATTGCGGTCCATCTCCACGGTGGCGCGGATGCGGGCCATCAACTGGCTGACGGTGTACGGCGTTCGTTCGGCAATGGTAAAAAGCGAAAGTTGTTCCATGGGGTAAGGACGCAAGGAT
>CAKZOY010000515.1 GCA_937138275.1 uncultured Chloroflexota bacterium | reverse complement strand
CGCCTCCACGTCGGCCTGGATGCCGGGGGTGAGCGTACCGGAGACAGGACGGACCTGAGCGGTCGCGATCAGGGGCTGGTCCAGGGGTTTCCCGATCTGGGAAAGGATGTAGACGGTCGCCTCGCGTACCGTCGGGATACGCTCCACGATATCCCGGGCAGCCAGCATCGCCAGCACATTATAGACCTTGCCGACATGGGAAATGGGGTTCTTCCCACAGGCCGCCTCCAGGCTGGCGGAGCGGAAGGGAGTGATCAGGCCATTGACCCGATTCCCTCGCCCCACGGCACCGTCGTCCCCCATTTCGGCAGAGGTACCAGTCAAGGTCAGGTAGACCGCGCCCGCCTCCACGTCGTCAGCCGTGTTCACCACCACCGTTACTTTCCGTGTATCTAACTGGCTGGCAAAGGACTGGATCGCCGCCAGGGCCGCCTGTTTTGCTTCCACGTACTCGGCGGCGTCTCCGATTCGCTCCGCAATGAACGGAAGCGCCACCGTCAGCACCATCTCGTCCCCTCGTCGGGCACCCATGACCTTGACATCTTCCCCGACAGGGAACTGGTCAATCAACTGATAGTTGATGAAACGAGAAGTTTCGTATACTGCCCGTTCCAGTCCGGACCGGGGCCAGTGGCTGACGCCGAAACTGGTATCGTTGGCGGTGACTTCCTCCACTACATGCACCAGTTCCTCGGCACCTCGTCCCACGAAGGAGTCTATGACCATATGCCGATCCGGGTCCAGATACCGCATCGTCTCTTTGATGTGCTGGCGGGCCGCTTGGATGGCAATGGCATCCAGGGGGATTTTCTTGCCCTGGTAGGTCGGGGTGCCGCGACCGGCGATCTGGATGCGGATAGGGCGGATCATATGACCACCGCCATAGCCGACCTCCACCTCGCCTGCTACCAATTGCACCTTGTCAAAGTTGTGGTGCAACAGGGTGCCCAGGTTCTCCATGCACCAGCGGCAGTATTCCACCGAGATCCGCTCGGCGATGCCGTCACACAGGCTGTCGGGGTGCCCGATCCCCTTGCGCTCCAC
>CAKZOY010000514.1 GCA_937138275.1 uncultured Chloroflexota bacterium | reverse complement strand
GTGGCGTTGTCGTTGGCCCCGGCGGTGTACGGGGAAAAGTCGGCCTGAAGGGTAATCAGGAAGACGCCCAGGATGACCAGGGCAAAAGGCAGGGAGAGCACCCGCCAGATGAGGCCGGGCACGATCGCGCCGACGACGAAAAGGAGCAGGAGAGCGACCGAGGAGACCAGGCCAATGGGGACCAGTCGGCTGAAGAGGCGCACCCAGCGGTCGGTGGAGAACGCCAGCGGGGTGCGGTGGGTATCCAGATGCCCCATCACCACTACCTGCTGGCGGACGTCGCCCCGGGGCATCCGGCGCGCCCAGACGTTCTGGCTGCGGCCCCTGGGGAGAATCCAGCGGAAGGGATTGGGACGGAAGGCCAGTTCCAGGAGCACCGAAATCAGGGCGACGGCCGTCAGTACGGCCGCGATGATGGCCCCCCAACGGCCGGCCGTCCAGAAAAGGATTTCGCCCACCAGAACGAGTCCGGCGAATGAGGCGTAGGGATACCAGGCCGAGCGGGCACTGGTGAAGGTCTCGGTGACGGGCTCCAGGCCCAGTTTTTTCAGCACATCGGCGGCATAGCGGGCCGCCTCGGCCTCCTGGGGCGTGGTGGAGCCGCGCGGGCCAATGGTTTCGGCCAGATAACGGATGTGGTCTATCGCAGGCATCGGTTATGTCCTCAATAGGGTGTTGAATCTCGTAAAGTCGTATTACCCCCTCCATTGCGGCGTTCGCCGCACGGGGAGGGGGATGAAAATGGGTTTTTGGGGCGGCGGCGAAGCCGCCGCCCCAAAAACTCCTCTCTTTCCCCCTCTCCCCTGCCCGTAGGGCACGGGGGAGAAGGGGACAAGGGAAATGAGGGAGTTAAAGGGAAACCCTGTAACTTCGGTCGGCAGACAAAGACTCTCCCAGTATACTCCGGACTTCGCTTCAATGCAACCCGGGGGCGATCTTCTCGCCCTGCGTTTTTGCGTCGGGCCCAAGGTCTAAAATCCGTGCAGCGTCTCCAAGCGCGCCACCCGCACAACCCAGGGCACGCCGAGAAACAGAAAGAGCACACCGGCGAACCCCGCAAGCACCAGGACGATGTAGCGCCGCCCGCGCCAGGCCGGAAGGGGCCCTAGGTGCAGCGGGAGCAGGTACGCCAGCCAGACGACGAGCGACCAGGTCTCCTTCGGGTCCCAGCCCCACCAGCGGCCCCAGGCCTCCCGGGCCCAGATGCCGCCCAGGAGAATGCTGAGCGTCAGCCAGAGGAAACCCCAGCGGAGCAGACGGTCCATCCGACCCGTCAGGGCCTCCCGGCCTTCTCCCCGTTCCAGCAGCCCGGTCAGGCCCAAGCCGGCGGCTGCACCGAAGGCCCCGTAGGCGATCGCTGCGGCGAAGGTGTGCAGCGGGAACCAGGGGGAGCGCAGGGCCGGAAGAAGCGGCGCGATGATGCGCTCCCCGACGGGGCGGGTGAGCGCCCAGGTCGCCAGGGCAAGCGCCACTCCCAGGCCTCCCACCCCACTGCGGGGACGGTCGGCCGTGGTCAGAATGTGGAGCCCCAGCAGGGCCCAGACGAACCCCAGCCCGAACCCGTAGCGGGTGCTCATCGGCCAGTGGCCCGCGGCCAGCCCGCGGCCCACCAGCCCCGCCGTCCACAGCCCCCAGGCAGCCACAGCCAGGCCGAGGGCCAGGATGGATAGCCACCGCCTCTCTTCCCGCCGCAGCAGGCCGTGGAGCAGCAGAGTCGCCCAGAGGAGCGCATATCCTGCGGCAAACATCTCAACCTTCCCCGGAGCCCAATAACCGCTCCCGTACCCGCTGGAGGACCTGGCGCTCCAGCGGGTAGGAGGCCTTCTGGATGGCCTCGTCTATCGGAAACCAGCGGACGTCCTCTACCTCAAAATCGTGGTCGGCGACATCGCCGCTCCGGTACGCCATCAGGAAGAAGTAGACCTTCTTGTGGTGACGGACTTTCTGCCCCTCCTCCTGCCACCAGTACCAGTACTCTATGGGGTCCAGCCGGCCCACGATTTCCGCCTCCAGGCCGGTCTCCTCCTGAACCTCGCGCAGGGCGGTGGATTCCAGCGATTCTCCTTTTTCCACCAGCCCCTTGGGGAGTGCCCAGCGGCCGCCCGGAGTGGCGATCAGGGCCACCTCCACGCCGCCCTCCCCGGTGCGGCGGAAGACGACGCCTCCGGCGGAAATCTGGAAGCGGGCCGTCATTCCTCCCTCCAGAGCACCGACAAACTCACACCCAGCAGGAGCAATCCCCCGCCGATAAGGAACAGGGCGTATCCGGGGTCATGCACCACCTGGAGGGAGACAACGGGCCGTCCCTCCCGAAGGGTGTACCCGGCCAGGAAGACGGCCGCGCCCTCCCAGGATAAGGGCGCATTGAGGCGGACGGTCCCCTGCCGAACCGCCCGCCCGTCCTCCAGAACCGTCACCTCCACCCGATAATCGGCGACGCTGCCATCGGGGTAGCGGTCCACGGCGACGCCCTCGCAGCGGAGGGCCAGGCCGGGGCGGTGGGTTACGGCCTCGGTTTCCCCCGGGGAGAGGACCCGTTCCTCCCGCCAGCTCCGGCCGCTCAGGGCCAGCGCCAGCAGGAGCAGGGGAACGGCCAGGTGGGTGAAGAGGGTACCCCGCCGCAAGGTGCGCCAGAGGAGGTGCCAGCGGGTCAGGAGGCAGAGGACGGTCGCCAGCGCAGCCAGGATCAGGGCGGCCCAGAGGAGAGGGGAGGCGGCCCAGCGGAAGAACCCCAGCGCGTCCAGAGGGCCGAAGAGCGCCCCGTAGCGGGCGCGCGCCATCTCCTCCCAGCAGGCCAGCGCCTCCGGCCCCGCTCCCACCGGTCGCTGGGGAAAGAACGCCCCCAGGGCAACGACGACCACTACAACCATGAGCAACCCGGCCGCCACGGAGAGGCGGTCGAAGAGGTAGAGCCATCTCATCCGTCACCGCATTCCGCTGTGGAGTGGGGTTTTGCGGGCGGCGGCTCCGCCGCCGCCCGCAAAACCCCTACTTTTCCACCAGCACCCGCTCATCCCCCACCCGGCGGGTGATGCCGACGGAGTCCAAGTGCTCCAGCAGGGCCTGGGCGTATTTGCGGCTGGTCTGGAAGAGGTCGCGGACCTGGGCCAGGGTGATGCTCCCGTGTTGGCGGATGTGGGCGCGGATGCGCGCCACCATCTCCTCATAGGTGGCCCGCAGGAAAAGGACCTCCGGAGAGACCTGCACCAGGTCGCCGCGGGAGATGAGGACGCCCAGGACCTCCTCCCCCACCAGTGCGGCGGCCTCTTTGACCGACGGGGTGGCGTAGGGGGCGGCGCGGAAGCGGGCCAGCAGGTCGTCTACCGCCCGCTGCTGCTCCGGGGTGAAGCGGATCTCGTGCCCCGGCAGGCGGACGGTCGCCCCTTCGTCCACAACGACCCCTTCGGCCACGGCGCGGGCCATCAGGCCGTTGAACAGGCGAGAGTCCAGGCGCAGCGTGCTGCGCAGTTCTTCCCGGCCCATCCCCGGTCGGAGGGGGTAGCGGGCGTGATACGCGCCCAGGTCGTCCTGCATCCGCCGGACGGTCGTCGACCACCAGCCGCGGGAGGCAACCAGACGGACCGGAGAGAGATCGGAAGCGGAGTCCAGAATCATCGCGTCGCCGAGGGAAAGAAGTTCGGTCAGCGCCTCCTGAGCGGCCTCCCCCACCCCGAAGGCCTCCAGCAGTTCCCGGACGATCATCGGGCCGCCGCGTTCCAGGGTCTGCAGGAGGATTTCGGCAGGGGAGCCGCGGGCCAGCGTCCCCAGCCGGGCGATAACCTCCGGACGGAAGCGGCGGTGTTTGCGGCCGGGGTTGGGGTCCACCACTGCCCCGCCGCCGACGGTCACCGCCGGGGAGGGGAAGCGGATGATGAACCGATCCCCCCGCACCAGGGGGAGGGGGTCATCCAGTTCCAGTTGCGCCCAGCCCGATTCACCGGGCGCGAGGGTCTCGGCGCCCAGCAGCCGGACCCGGGCGACCGTCTCGGCCGAGCCGCAGAAAAACTTGACCTGCACGTTGTGCTTCAGGGGGAAGGGGGCATCGGGCAGGTAGTCCAGATGGACGTCTATCCGGGCGGTGGGACGGAGCCAGCCGGGGACGGTCACCAGGTCGCCCCGGGCCAGGTCCTGCTTGGCGACTCCCGAAAGGTTGATGGCGACGCGGCTTCCGGGGACGGCGCGCTCAATGCGGGTCTTGTGGGTCTGCAGGCCGCGGATGCGGGCGCGCAGGCCGCGGGGGAGGATTTCCACTTCCTGCCCGACCTCCAGATGGCCGTCCACCAGTGTGCCGGTGATGACGGTGCCGAAGCCGCCGATGGTGAAGACGCGGTCAATCCACAGGCGAGGGCGGCCCCGGTCCGGGCGGGGCGGGGTACGGGCAAGGACGTCCTGCAGGGCCAGGACCAGTTCCTGCAGCCCCTGCCCGGTGCGGGCAGAGACGGGGATGATGGGCGCCCCGTCCAGGACGGAATTCTGCAGCGCCTCCGCAACGTCCGCCTGGACCAGTTCCAGCCAGTCGGGGTCGTCTATCAGGTCCACCTTGGTCAGGGCGACGACGCCGCCGGGGATCTGGAGAAGGTCCAGGATCGCCAGGTGCTCCCGGGTCTGGGGCATCACCCCCTCGTCGGCGGCGATGACGAAGAGGGCGGCGTCAATCCCGCCGACCCCGGCCAGCATGTTCTCAATGAAATCCCGATGGCCGGGGACATCCACGATGCCCACCGACTCGCCGTTGGGGAGCGTCAGCCAGGCGAACCCCAGGTCTATGGTCATCTCCCGCTCCTGCTCCTCCCGGAGCCGGTCGGGGTTGATGCCGGTAAGGGCCTGGACGAGGGTGGATTTACCGTGGTCTACGTGTCCGGCGGTGCCGATGACGTGCACGGGAATCCTCCGGGGAGAAAGGGGTTTGCGGGTGGAAACTTTGCCTCCACCCGCAAACCCGCTACAGTTCCGACGGCATCTGTTCTCGCAACGCGGTCAGATGCTGGTCTATTTCGGCGATACGGGCTTCGTAGGCCTCGCGCGTGTGCGTAAATGAACGGACTGCATCGGCGCGGCGGGTCTCCCAGAGCGCGGTCAGTTGTGCGCCGCACAGTTTCGCCATCTCCGCAAGGGTATCCAGCCGCTTCGTAACGGTGTTGTTGAACCGCTCCTGTTGGCGCCAGCGCTCTTCGGCCGAGACTTCCCAGTTCCGGCGGCCTTTTTCCTGGGCGGTCTGCCACTCCTCCCACTGGCGCTTCAGCCGCTCTTCGGCCAATCGTTGCATTTCGGCAGTCTCTTTCTGACGAGTCTCCAATCGGTTCTGGAGGGCAGTAAGGGTATCCAGCGCCCGTTTAGCCTGCTGGTACTGTTCCATAAATCGCTGGCGCTCTTCGCGCAGCCGTTCCACTTCCTGCCGGACCTCTTCGGCCTGCCCGGCCCACTTTTTGACTTCCTGGTTGCGGCGGAAATCGGCGACGCGCAGTTCCTCCACGACTTTCTCAAATTCCTTGATCGGTTTCAATCCCTCTTCCAGGGTCCGGCGCTGTTTCTGGACCGCCTCCTCCAGCAAAAGAAGTTTGGCATCGGTGGCCTCTACCCGCTTGCGCAGTTCGGTGGTCTCCGCTTCCAGAGAAGTGATCCGCCGGTTATCGGCCCGGCGCTGCTCTTCCAGGTAGATCACGGCCTGAACGCGGTCCTCACCCAGTTTCTTCAAGTCCGCCGTGGCGATCTCCAGCCGTTGCTGCGCCTCGTTCAGGCGACGGGTTTCGGCCTGGACGGCTGCCAATCCCTCCTCCAGGCGGCCGACGCGCCGCAATTCTTCGCCGACGCGAGCGACCTCATCCCTCAATGCACCAATTTCCAGTTGGCGGGCCCGGTCTATTTCCCGCTGCTCCTTCTGGCGTTGCTCGTCCCGGATGTCCAGCATCCGCGCCACATCCGCCTTCAATTGCTCTAACGCCAGAGCGAAACCGGAGACCTGGGCTATTAAGGCCTCTATACCGGCCACCGTTCGCTGAAGGGCGGCGATCTGTTCCTGCTGTTGAGCAATCTGCTGGGCCTGGAGTTTGACCTGTTCCTGCAGGGCGGCGATGAGCGCCTTATCCTTGCGCCGCTCCTCGTCCAGCCACTGGACCATCTGGCTCAATTGGGGCAATTCCATCGCTATTTGCTCCTCTCTGGGGGCTTCGGCATCATCGGAGGTATTATAGCACAATCCCTGTTCGGGACAACGAATATCATAGTGGTTGGTCAAGTTTGTTTTTGTGGGCAGAACTCACCCCTATGGCGAGCGCAGGTAATCACTCCGAAAAGTAACGGATGAACATATGTGGCTGAAAGGGTAGGTTTAACCTGCCCCTCCTCGTTCGCCTGCCCCACCCCCCACCCTCCTCCCCGCAGCGGCAGGCCGCCCGGGGAGGGGAGATAAAGAACGGGGTTTGCGGGCGGCGGCTTCGCCGCCGCCCGCAAACCCCTCTCTTTCCCCCCTCTCCCCCTGCCCGTCAGGGCATAGGGGGAGAGGGGGGAAAGGGGGGTGAGGGGGCGTCCCTGATGGGGACGCGACGATAGCAAGAAAGATGACAAAATCACCCCTCGCCGGAATCACCACCCCGGCGTGAATACACCCAAATTTACAGTTGACTAACCAATAGGGACTGCCAGTAAATCATTTCCGGGGAACAGTGTGCCCGTGAAGAGAGAAAAGCGGGGTTTGTGGGAGCAATTTCGCCGCCCCCACAAAACCCACACCCACCCCTTTCCCATGCAAGGTGAATTGCTGCACAGGCCCGTTTTCGGGGCGGACTGGCTGATTTTCCGGTTTCGGTGTATGATTCTACGCGATGACTCTCAGCAAGGAGGAACCATGGTAGACCCGGAACTGCTGGCTATTCTTCGCTGTCCGTATTGCGTGAGCGGGGAAACCCGAAAACCCGGCAATGACCCGGGACGGCTGGAACTGGTTCACGGATGCTGGCTGGTCTGCCAGGAACCGGATTGCGGCCGGAAGTACCCCATCCGCGATGACATCCCGGTGATGCTCATTGAGGAAGGGGATAAGTGGATCTCCGTCGCTGTGGAGGACCTTCCGGTACCACCCCCCGATTAAACGATGAGCAACTGGCGGGTAATTTTCATCGCCACGCTATCTTTTTTCACCATCCTTGGCGGTCTCCTGATTCTGGCCCTTCCCGCTTCGTATGAAGGGAGCGCCCTCTACACTCTGAATCCCTCTCATGCCTTCTCCCTGCTGGACCTGGTCGGGCTGGGAATTCTCCTGCTCGGTGGGGGGATGGCCTGGGGAGCAGGGATGTTGTGGCAACGGTGGATGAATAACAGGGG
>CAKZOY010000513.1 GCA_937138275.1 uncultured Chloroflexota bacterium | reverse complement strand
CCCCCCCGCCACCCCCACCAGCGCCACTGCCAGGCAGGTCTGAGGGAGGCCCAGGAGGGGAAGCAGGAACGTCCCGCCCACCAGCGCCCCCAGGCATCCCCCTGCCAGGTCGGCGCCGTAGAGGCGGCCCGTGGTGCGGCCGGCCTCACCCCCCTCCGCTGCAATGGCCAGGGGGAACACCGCCCCGCTCCATCCCCCCGCCAGCAGCGTCAGCAACGGGAACACCGCCACCGGAAGCGGTAGCCCCAGGAGGAGCGGGAGCGCTGCCGAACCCAGGGCCAGTCCCCCAAACAGAATCCGCAGGAGACGGCGGGCGCGGGACGGCTCCCATTTCCGGCCGGACACCCACCGGCTTCCCAGAACCATCCCGACCATGTAGGCCGTCACCAGGAGGCTGACCTGCGCGTAGAGGGAGCCGTGGCGCACCTGGAAGGCCAGCAGGACGACGACCTCCAGCGTCATCCCGGCCAGGCCCGCCCCGGCCACTGCCAGCGGGACGGCCCAGCGACGCCGCAGGCGCGCCAGCAGGACGGGCAGGGCCAGCGCCAGGGCGACCCACCCCAGCCGCAGGGCGTCCACCCGCTCAAAGAACGGGCGCAGGTGGGGATAGATGCGGTGGAGCCACAGCGCCAGGTCGTAGTAGTAGCAGATGGGGGTCAGGTCGCGGTTGAGGCGCACTCCCGCCGTTCCCTCCAGCGCGTCCCGCACCTGGGCGAGGCGGTCGGTGGTGAAGAGATAGCGGAGGTACTCCGCCGTCACCAGGCGGGGGGCGATGCCCCGTTCGGCCATCCGCGCCCCCCACAGGGCCGGATCGGCCGGGAGCGGTTCGGTGGAGGCCAGGAAGAACACAGTCTCGCCGGGGAGGACGAACACATAGGGGAAGACGGCGCGCAGAGTGTGGTAGATACTCCCGTTCCGCCGGGCCAGTTCCGGGCTCCAGTAGTTCTCCGCCGCCGGAAGCCCCAGCGCGAAGACCCCGCCGGGGTTCAGGACGGCCCGCACCTCCCGGAAGAACTCCTCGGTGTAGAAACGGTTGAGTGCCCCCGTGGACGGTTCGGGGATGTTCAGGATGACGACGTCAAACTTTCGGCGGACAGTCTGCACAAATCGGCGTCCGTCGGTGAGGGCCAGGGAGACGCGGGGGTCGTCCAGGACGGCCGCTTCGTCGGGCGGGAGGTGGAGACGGGCCGCCCGGATGAGGAGCGGGTCGGATTCCACCCAGGCGACGTCCTCCACCGGATGGCGCAGAATTTCCCGCAGATTCCCCGCCACGCCACCCCCGATCAGGAGGACCGACCGCGGCGCCGGGTGGGCCAGCAGAGGCGGATGGACAACCTCTTCGGGAAACGTCCCCTGGGTCTCAAACATCAGCAGGCCGTTTTCGTAGAAGACCCGCTGGCTATCGCGGGCCTGGACGACGATCCGCCCGTAGGGGGAGTCGGCGGCGAAAGATAGGTCGGGCCACTGCCAGCGGAGGGTGGCGCGGTGGAGAAGGGAAGCCGTCAGCAGGAGGGGGACAGCCGTCAGCACAGAGAGGAGGGTTGGGAGCAGCGGGCGGAAGAGGCCCAGTGCCGCAGCCAGGCTGAGGGAGAGGAGCAGCGCGGCGACCTGGAAGGGGTCCAGGACGTGGATGAAGACGAAACTAAAGAGGGCCCCGCCTGCCGCGGCACCGGCGCACTCCCAGAGGTAGGCCTGACCGGCGGGGCGGCCGGTTTCGGCCAGGCGACGGGCCAGGAGGGGGAAGAGGGCCCCGCCCAACAAGCAGGTGGGCGCGACGATGAGGATGACCATCGCCACCATCGGCCCGAACTCCACCAGCGCGCCGGGGGGGACGCGCAGAAGCGCCCGCGCGCCCCGCGCCAGGGCGACCTGGACCGACGGCAGTGCCCCCAGAAAGGCCAGTCCCCCGGCCAGGAGGCGGCGATCCCCCTCCCCGTTCGTCCGACGGCCTCCCCACCACGCTCCCAGCGCCCCCCAGGCCAGCCAGGCAGATAGGATCAGGCCCAGGACCAGTTCGTTACCGTAGAAGACGGCGACCAGTTCCCGTATCAGCAGGACCTGGGCGACGGTGGTGGTGAAACCGAGAGCGAAAAGGGCGAATGATGTGCTCACCTTTTTCTGAAGAGGAACACAGAAGCACACAGAAAGGCAGAAAGTAACTATTCAGCCAGGGGGAAACCTGCCCCCGGCCTCTCTCCTGTGCGGCAGGAGAGACCTCCCCCTCACCCCGTCGCCTTCGGCGACGCCCCTCTCCCTCTCCCAATGGAGAGGGAGAGGGAGAGGGGTTGGGGAAGAGGGTGCGGTTTTCCCCTCAACCCAACAGGCTGAACAGTTACGGCGGAAAAAGGTTTCTGTGAAATCCCTGTGTTTCTGGGGCGAAAATCCCTACGTCGCGCCGTAGACAGGGATGATCGCGCCGTGGACGGCGCGCGCGGCGTCCGAGGCCAGGAAGAGGATGACATCGGCGATGGCCTCGGGCTTTACCCAGCGGGAGGGGTCCGCCTTGGGCATCGCCGCCCGGTTCTGGGGCGTATCTATGATGCTGGGAACGACGCAGTTGACGGTGACACCCGTCCCCCGCAGTTCCGCCGCCAGACTCTCGGTCAGGCGGTGCACCGCACTTTTGACCGCGCTGTGGGCGGCGGTGCCCTTTCCGCCCTCCACGCCGGTCCGCGCGCCCACCAGGATGATCCGTCCGGCGCGCTGTTCCAGCATCACCGGCACGACCTCCCGCACGACCGACCAGGTTGTGCGGACGTTGAGGTCAAAGAGATACTGCCAGGTCTCCCAGTCTGTTTGGTGGACCGGTTGCCCGCCCCGGTACCCTCCGACGGTGTGCACCAGGACGTCTATCCGCCCGAAGCGGCTCCGGGCTTCCTGGACCATCGCCTTTGTCGCATCGGAGTCGGTGAGGTCTGTGCCGGTGGCGAGGTAGTGATCCGGGGAATCAGTCAGTTCGGGGAACAGGGCCGGCAGCCGGTCGGGGGCGCGGTCCACCAGCACCAGATGCGCCCCGGCAGATAGAAACGCCCGGGCGACGGCAGAGCCCAGGTTCCCCGCCGCGCCGGTCACGATGACGACAGGGTTTTGAGACATCCTTCACCTCCTGCGTATGTATTGCGAAAGTTAGTCCGCCAGAAGGGGCGGCAGCAGCGATCGCAGTTCCCGGGGGATCAGGACGGCGAATTCCCCGTCCACCGTCCCGTCGCTGAGCAGGCCGAAGAAGCGCAGGCGGCCCATCACCGTTTCGGGCCTCCGATAGATCCAGTACGGGTTCTCGTCCAGGTCGTTGTCATAGCGGGAAGCAAACTCATCCCAGGGAAGAAGATTGCCTGCCTCCAGGACGTCCCGAAGGGCCTGCTTCTCCTGGTCGGAGAGTTGCCCAACGCGTTGCTTCAGATGTTCCGAGTCCGTCAACACCTCCGCAATCTGTTGAATCAGGAGCGCCTTCCGGACGTTGTACGATATCCGCAACTCCCGGGCCAGGCCCGACAGGGCCTCTTTGGTCAAGCGACCCAGGCATTCGGATAGGGAGGCATCGGCGGAGATGGGCTGGCGGCGCTTTTTCTCTTCTCGCCGACGCGTCTGCTGGCGGTACATCTCCAGGTACGGCGCCTCTTCTGCGTACGCTATGTCCCTCAGCAAGTTACGAAACATTTCATCCCCAATGCCCAGTTCCAGACCGCTTTCCGCGCAGAAGCGCGCATAGGCCAGGTCTCCCTCCATAAGACCCAGCAGACCCAGAGTATGCAGATAGACGGTGAGGTCCGGCAGGGTGAAGGGTCTTCGCCGGGCAACTGCTTCTAAGTGGCGGCGCGCATCGGCCAGATCCCCTTTTTGCATCGCGCTCAGGGCGATGGAAGTACGGGCAAATATAAGCAGGGGATCCATCTCTATCGCTTTTTGAAAACATTTCTGAGCGCTTTCCTTGTCTCCCATCGCCTGATATACGCCCCCAAGCGTCTGGTAATGGGCGGGTTCATCCGGCTCCAGTGCGATGGCCTTCTGGATGGCCTCCAGCGCTTCCTCCTGCTGCCCGCGCCCTATCGCCTGCATCATCTGCTCTATCAGGGGCTGAACCTGCGGGCTGGGCTGGAGAGCGTATATCCCTTCCCAATCCCGGGGCGGGACGATGAACGGCCGCCATTCCTGGCGTTCTTCCTCCCAGAGTTCCACCAGGGGGTCCAGGGCACCGGCCTCCACGAGGAGTTGGGCAGCGCTTATGCGCTTGGCAAACTCTCCCTCCTGGCTGAAAACGAAACGACGAACCTCCTCCAGCGCTTCCGGAGTGCCGATAAGGGATAGAATTTTCGCCATCAGCATCGGGTACTGCATTTCCCGCAACTCCTGAATGATGAAATCCAGTACCAGGGGCGAACGATCCAGCAGAGACCGGAGGCGCTTACGGATTTGCTTTTCCTCTATTTCTCCCTCGTTCCACCGGTTTACCAGTTCTATGTATTCGCTTACCACGGGGCTCGGCAACACCCATGCGGGGAAATGGGTGGGATACCGCGTGCTTAGCCCCGGGCCCGGGGCACGGCGCTGAGCCGCGCGGAAGAGGTAGGCAAGTTGGGAGTAGGGGAAGCCCCCCTTTGCCACTTTATCCCACAGGTTCTGGGCAGTCCGGAAATCTCCCAGGTTGGCTGCTGCCGAACCCAGTGCAATGAGGGGAAGGTCGGATGGGATGTCCTGCAGCATTTTCTTATGTTTCCGATACAGGTCATACAGCGCCTGGTCGTCTTCCAGCAGCCCGAACACCTGGATGGCCTCTTCCAGCACCTGGGCGTTGGGAAAGCGGCGGGAGCGGAGGGGTTGAACAATCGCTTCGGCCCGCTTCCGGTCGCCGTTGGCGATGGAGTAGCGGGCCAGCTTCAGCACGAAGAACGGATCATCCGGATAGCGGGCACTTAACTGCTCGGCCCGCCGGATCGCTTCCGGAAGATTCCCCGCCATAAACAGAAATTCCATCTCCAAATCTCTGGGCAATAACCAGTCCGGAGCCAGTTGGGACGCACTGCGCAGGGCCTGGAGGGCCTGGGGGAACTCACCCGCTTCGGCGAAGCGAAGGGCGCGCTCTACCTGATACATACCCTCTTCTATCTTCTCGCGGGGAATGCCCAGGATGCCTATCCAGTACTGGACCTCCTCCTCGGCGCTGGCGATGGCAGCCCGCGTCGCCTCGGCCAGATCGGGCTCCGGGATCATTTCCAACTGCTGAACGAAGGGGCGCAGGGTGCGCAGCGTATGGGCGCTCATGTCCAGTAAATCGTATACCCTGCCCAGGGCAAAGGCGATGATCGGATTGTCCGGCGCGCGCTGGTAGGCCTCCTCCAGGAGAGGCAACGCCTCCTGCAACTCGTCCATCGCGCTCAGTATGACCCCTTTGAAAAGCAACACTTCCGGTACGCGCTGGTAATGGGGTGGAACTTCCTCCAGCACCTCCAGCGCTTCTTTGGTCCTTCCGGCCTCAAACAGTACTCCGGCCCGCTCCAGAATCTTCTCCAGGCTGGGCCCGCGCGCGCCCAGCGGAGGCTGGGGATGTCGGCGTTTTCTTTTTGACATCTGGACTCCTTTCCTTTACCCGAAAGGTGCAGGGGCAGGGTTCAGAACCACCCTTGTAGCAGCGATTTCCGACCCGCCTCCTATCACGGCCTCCCTGCCGGAACGACAACGAACGGCACCCGCAGGGCGCGGTCGGGGGGAGACTTTCCCGAAACGATCAGCGGCATCCGCTCCCCGCTGGGGTCATACAGGCCGATGCCCAGCCAGTACTCCCCCGCCGGAATGCCGGGAAACGGGTGGGGGTCCCGGACAATTTCACCGGCGACCCAGATATGGGTAGGGCGGCCGTTCAGCACGGGCCAGCCGTCGTGCTGGGCCACCAGCGATGTAGGGGCGCCCGGCGGAGTGATGTGGACGAAAACCGACCGGGGCACCTCGTCGGTGAAGCCGGCCCGCCAGATCAGGGTGACGGTGAACGGTTCCCCCGCCCGCACCTGGGGCGGCTCCAGTCGGTACCCCAGGAGAGTGGCGAACCCCGGCCCAAATTCCGCCCCCAGCGGCTCATACGTCTCCGAGGGTTCCGCGAAGACCCGCTCCGCCCGCACGGTCACCGGGGGGCCATACCAGACCCCGCCCGCTTCCGTCCCATCGGCGCGCAGCAGATGGATTTCCATTTCTGCCTGCACGTCCAGCGCCCGGCAGGGGAAGGTGATCTGGAAATACGACCGAATCCGATCGCCGGGATGGAGGAGGAGCAGGACCCCCTCCGGGGCCAGAGGCGCCTCCTCCCGATAGTCCCCCGCCCCCACGGATATCCGGTACTCCTCTCTTATCGGCTCCGTCACCTCCCAGAAGAGTTCGCCGACAATGCTCCGGCATGGAACGGTTTCATCCCGAAAGAGATGCACCCCCAGGAGCGTCAGCGGGGCGGTTACCCCGGCCGAACGGGGCGGGCTGAACTCCGGCGGCAGCGGCGGGGGATTTGCCGGACGGGCGATCACCACCGGATGCAGGGCGATCGTCCCTGCCGCCTCCTGGGTGAAGAGCGTCAGCGTGGGGGTGTAGACGCCCGGAGGAATGCCCGCAGGCAACTGTAGGAAGAAACGTCCAAAGATGGGGGTGTCCACAGGCCAGCGCTCCGGCCGGTAGTCGCCGTCGGTCACGATGCGGTCGTCCTGGCCCCACTCAATCCCCAGCCCGTCCTTCAGGCGGAAGGAGGCCATATATATCTTTCCTTCGTGACGGGACGGGTCGTCCGTCGCCCACCAGACCCGCAGGGGGAGAGGACGGTCGGCCGGGTGCGGGCCCTCGGGAAGGAAGTACCCCCACAGGCGCACCCCTGGCAGGAGTTCCGCGTCGGGACGGGCGGTGGTGGGAGGTTCCGAAGGGAAGTTCGGGGGCCCGTCCAGGACAAAATGGCGCACCCGCAGTCCCCGAAACCACGGCACCGTCTCTTCCCGCCCGATATCCTCCAGCATCGTGGCGACCAGTTGCGTCGGGTCGGTCACGTGGTCCAGCCAGGTGACCAGCCAGACCCCGGGGGCATCAGCCAGGGCCCGGTTCAGTTCCTGGGCAACTCCGGTGTAGGTCAGGACGTGGGTGACGTCCAGAAGCGAGTCGTTCGGCAGGGACAGAAGGCCCTCGTCCCCGGCGTAGTAGAGCCACGTCGGGAAGACAGAGCCCGTCTCCACGATGACAACCTCCCCCGGCCGCCGGTGTTCCTGAACGTAGGCGGCAGCGGCCCGCCAGTCCTCCCGCGCGTAGGCGGGGTTGAGGAGCAGATTCCGGTCCGCCTGTACGAAGAACCATCCACT
>CAKZOY010000512.1 GCA_937138275.1 uncultured Chloroflexota bacterium | reverse complement strand
TTATCCTCCCGGCCCAAAGGGGACAGGTGAGCAAGTAGACAAAATGTGGGGGGTTTTGGCGCTGGCGGCCTTCGGCCGCCAGCGCCAAAACCCCTGTTCCCCCGCGATGCAACTCAGACATAATAGCGATTAGGAGTTTGACAAAATTTCGGCAATATGGTATCATGAAAAATACAGGAGGTAAGCCATGCAGGAGACTCGTCAACGAATACTGGAAATTCTCAAAATGCGCGGGCAGGCGACGGTGAACGAGTTGACTCGCGAGTTGGAGCTCACCGCCGTGACTATCCGCCATCATCTGGAAGTTCTCCATCGGGATGGGCTCATCGGCCCGCCCCAAATCCTCCGCAAACCCGGCCCCGGGCGGCCGCAGCACATCTATCGGTTGGCCGGTGAGGCCGAAAATCTCTTCCCCAAGAAGTACGACCGGCTCACCGATGCGCTCCTGGAGGAACTGGAGGCGCGGTTCCCCGCCGAGGAGTTGCGTGCCATTGTGGACGGTGTGGCAGAGCGCATGGCCCGACAGATACCTGCCGAAGGAGACTTTGCCACTCGCGTGGGAGCGCTTCTGGAGTTCCTGAACGGGCTGGGATACCTGGCCACGGCGGAGAAAGAGGACAGCGGATACCGGATCACGGTCGCCAACTGCCCCTACGAACGGGTCGCCCGGCGGCACGCCCTTCCCTGCCTGGTGGACACTCGCCTCATTGCCCGAGTGACCGGCGTAGAGCCGGAGCATGTGGAGCAAATCTCGGCTGGTAGTGAGCGCTGCGTGTACCGCGTTTCCGAACCCGCCTGATCCCGCCTCCGCAAAACGCCCGCTTCCAAAAGCAGGAGCCGTTGCGGCCCGAACGGTTCCCGAGATCGCGCTCCGAACTCGGGAGAAGGGGAGGTTTTTGCAACGGATTCGCCGTTGCCAAAACCTCTCTTGTCGTTTATAATGTTCACCGATGACTCTGAGAACGACCCTTATCTATCCGGGCATCGCCGGACGGGGCTGGAACTCCCTCAAGCAGGGGATGGATGCCGGGTGGATTTCCCACGGCCTGGCATCCCTCAGCGCGGCCGCCAAAGCCCAGGGGTTTGAAGTAGACCTGATTGACCTGCGCGCCCTTTCCGGTTGGGACCACTTCCGTGAAGTCCTGGCGGAGCGCGATCCCGACGTGGTCGGGATCACGATGATGAGCGTGGACTACAACCCGGCGCGGCAGGCCGTTGCGATCGCCAAAGAAATCAAGCCCGACGTCATCACCGTCATCGGTGGCCCTCACGTCACCATTGCCTTGCAGGACAGCCTGCGCATCCCGCATGGGGATTACCTGATCACCGGCGAGGGCGAGATCACGTTCCCCCAATTGTTGCGGGCCATTGCCGAGGGCCGTCCCCCGGCCTATCGGGTGCTGCGCGGCGAGCCCCCCGACCTGGACGCCGTTCCCTTCAGCGACCGCGACCTCTTCCTGGAAGAGTGGAAGAAGTGGGGCTACGACCTGGACTCCCCCGAGGTCCCCTTCGTGGAGGAACTCCCCCCACCCTTCGCCACCATTATCGCCGGTCGGGGTTGTATCTACAACTGCACCTTCTGCAAGCCGGGGGAGGATTACCTCTTCGGCAAACGGGTGCGTCGTCGCAGCGTGGAAAATGTCCTGGCCGAACTGCGCTATCTGGTGGACCGTTATCACCTGGCCTCGTTTATGTTCCACGACGACTGTCTGACCGAGGACCGGGAATGGGTCATAGAGTTCACCGAACGGTACATCGCCGAGGGCTTCAACCTTCCCTTCTTCTGCCAGACCCGGGCCGACATCGTGGTCAAACACGAGGATATGGTGGAACGGATGGTTCGGGCGGGGCTGCGCGGGTACTTCATCGGCTTTGAGAGCGGAAGCGACCGGGTGCTCAAATTCATCCGCAAAGGCACCACGGTGGCGCAGAACCTGGAAGCGGCGCGCATCTGCAAAAAGTACGGCATCGCCATCTGGGCCAACTACATGATGGGCCTGCCCACCGAGACGAAAGAAGAGGTGATGGAGACGGTGCGGATGATGAAGGAGATAGACCCGGACTACTACAGCCCGGCCTTCTTCACGCCGCACCCGGGCACGGACCTATACGATTACGTCGTAGAGCACGACTTGAGCCGCATCACCGACTACGACTCCTATCGGCGCAATCCCACGGAGCCGAAGATTCGGGGGCAGGACTATGAGTTTCTGCGCTGGGCGATGGCTGAAAGCCAGCGGCGAAAGCCCTGGAACGCGTTCCGCCGCCGGGTGAAGCAGCAATGGCAGCGAGTTCGTCATCTGACGCCGGCAAAAGTGCTGCGCCGATTGGGCCTGTGGCCCAGCCAGAGGACCGGAGGACCGTTGATCCCCGAGAGTCGTCAAGGGACAGCGAGATGAAAGTGCTTGTGAGACCATTTGCTACCCTCCGCCGCTATTTCCCCCACCTGGGAGTGGGTGAGGGGCTGGAGGTGGAACTTCCGGACGGGGCGACCATCGGGCAATTAATGAATCACCTGGGTCTCCCCGCCGACCAGGTGCGGGTCGTATTCGTCAACGGCGTCTCCCGGGATGAAAATCACCCCCTGGCAGACGGAGACGAAGTTGGTGTCTTCCCGCCGGTCGGCGGCGGATAAACTCGGCCGATGACGGAGTATATCCTTGTCTTCGCCGGTGTCCTGGTCCTGAGCGTCGCGCTGACCCCCATCGCACGCTACCTGGCTCCCCGCCTGGGGTTGATGGACCAGCCCTCGGCCCGCAAAATCCACCGTTCCCCCGTCCCTCGTCTGGGCGGGGTGGCTATTTATCTGGCCGTGCTGGCAGCCGCCGTGGGGCTGGGGGAACGGTATAACTTCGCCCAGTTCGGCTCCATCATCGTCGGCGCCACCGCCGTCTCATTTATGGGTCTGGTGGATGACCGCTGGGGACTGCGGCCAATGGTCAAACTGGTCGGGCAAACCCTGGCGGCGCTGCTCCTCTGGACTACGGGCGTCCGCGTAGGCACGTTCAACTACCCCCCTGTAGATTTCCTCCTCACCCTCTTCTGGACCGTCTACATCACCAATGCCATCAACCTGCTGGACAATATGGACGGTCTGGCAGGCGGCGTTGCGGCCATCGCGGCAGCGCATTTCGCCCTGATGTGTGCCTTCAGCGGGCAATATCTGGTGGGCGCGCTGGCGATGGCCATCCTGGCGGCCTGCCTGGGGTTTCTCTTCTACAACCTCAACCCGGCCAGTATCTTTATGGGGGACTCCGGGGCGCTGTTCCTTGGCTTCACCCTGGCGGCCCTGGGCATCAAATTGCGGTTCCCGGACAACGTCACCTTTGTCACCTGGATGGTGCCCGTCCTGGTTCTGGGGCTGCCCGTTTTTGACACCGCACTGGTCACCATCTCCCGCCTGCGGCGGGGGCTGAATCCCCTGACGACCCCCGGTAAAGACCATGTCTCCCACCGGCTGGTCGCGGCGGGGCTTTCCCCACGCGAGGCCGTATTGACGCTCTATATCGTCTCATTTGCTCTGGGGTTGCTGGCGATATTCGTCACCAGGGCATCGGTGGTGGAGGGGTACATCGTGGGAGGACTGGTCGCGCTGGTAGGAGTCTTCGGTCTCTGGCGATTGGAACGGCCGCCGTTCTGGGGAAAGAACGAAGCAAACTGAAATGGCCTATCCGGTCTGCCGACGGGCCTCCAGCACGTTGGGCACTTTGGAGATACGGGCCAGGACGCGGCCCAACTGGCCGATGTCCGTCACTTCCAGCGTGAGGTAGAGGGTGGTCAGATGGTGCTGTCGGTTGATGCTTAAACCGGCAATGTTGACCCCCTCTTTGCTGATCACCCCGCTGATGTCGTGGAGAAGCCCCGTTCGGTCGTGGGCCGTCACCAAAACGGTGACCGGGAAGGTCTGCTTTTCGGTCCCCCAACTCACCTCTATCAGTCGCTCCGGATGGCGCATGTTCAGGACGTTGGGGCAATCCCGTCGGTGGACGGTGATCCCGCGTCCCTGGGTGATGTAGCCGACGATCGGTTCTCCGGGGAGCGGATGACAGCACCGGGCCAGCCGGGTGAACAGCCCCCCCGTGCCCAGGACGTGAATTTCGTGCGCGACCTGTGCCGGAACCGGCGCCGAGGGGATCAGTTCCGGCTCCGGCTGAGCCTGCGATTGAACCTCCAGCACTTTAGAGGCGATCTGCTGGCTGTTAATGTCCCCGAAGCCGATGGCTGCCAGGAAATCCTCCACCCTCTCGTAGCCAAAAAGTTTCGCCACCGTCTCATGGGATAATTCCACCAGTCCCAGCCGCTTCAATTCCCGCTCCAGGATGGCCCGTCCGGAGGCGATGTTCTGTTCCCGGTCCTGGCGGCGGAACCACTGGCGAATTTTGTTGCGGGCGCGGGCGGTTTTGACGTACCCCAGAGCCGGGTTCAGCCAGTCCCGACTGGGGCCGCCCCGTTTCGCCGTGATGATTTCTACTTGGTCACCGGTCTGCAGGACGTAGTCCAGAGGCACCCAGCGCCCGTTGACTTTGGCGCCCCGACAGCGATGCCCAATATCGGTATGGATGGCGTAGGCAAAGTCTATCGGCGTCGCGCCAGCCGGCAGGTCCACCACCATCCCCTTGGGGGTGAACACATACACCCGGTCCTCAAAAACGTCCGTCTCTATCGCCTCTACGAATTCCCCGGCATCCTCCGCCTCGCTACGGGCCTCAATCTGGGCCCTCAGTGCGGCGATTTTCTCCTCAAACAGTCGGTCCTGGCGGCTCCCTTCCTTGTACCGCCAGTGGGCGGCGATACCGTACTCGGCGATGCGGTGCATGTAGTGGGTGCGGATTTGCACCTCCAGCACTTTCCCGCCAATCCCCACCACCGCGGTGTGAAGCGACTGGTACATGTTCTCTTTGGGACGGGCGATATAATCGTCAAATTCCCCCGGGATCGGCGTCCAGAGACTGTGCACCACCCCCAGCGAATGATAGCAGTCGGGGATCGTATCCACGATGGCGCGAATGGCGCGGATATCGTAGACCCGTTCCAGAGGGACCTGTTTGCGCTGCATCTTCCGGTAGATGCTGTAGATGTGCTTGAAACGACCGGTCACCTGGGCGTTGATCCCTTCCAGCCGCAGGTGGTGCTGGAGCAGGGCGATGTGGCGCTCAATGTCCTTCTCCCGTTCCGGCGCCCGGAGTTCCAGTTCCCGAACGATCTCGTGGTACATTTCCGGCTCCAGGCAGCGGAACGCCAGGTCTTCCAGTTCGCCTTTCCAGCGCCAGATGCCCAGCCGGTTCGCCAGCGGCGCGTAGATTTCCATTGTCTCCTGGGCAATGCGCCGCTGCCGATGGGAAGGGAGGGCGTCCAGCGTGCGCATATTGTGCAATCGGTCCGCCAGTTTGATCAGCATCACCCGCGCGTCCCGGGCCATCGCCAGGAAGAGTTTGCGCAAACTCTCCAGTTCCCGCTCGTCCCGCTCCCCTTCCCGAAGGCGCCCCAGATGGTGCGCCCTCCCCAACTTGGTCACACCGTCCACCATCCGGGTCACCGCGGCGCCGAACCGGGCCTCCAGTTCCTCCAGCGGAACGTTATGGTCCTCCACCACGTCGTGGAGAAGGCCCGCGGCAATGATCTCGGCATCTATGCGCAGTTCAGCCAGCAGCAGGGCAACGGACATGGAATGCTGGACGTAGGGCTCGCCGGACTCCCGGTACTGCCCCTCATGGGCCCGGGCAGCGAACTCGTAGGCGCGCTGGATCAGGTCGCGGGCCTCCTCGTTCCCCCCGACCCGGTCCAGGATGTCCTCTATGGTCAGCAGGTTCACCGATACAGCCTGTTCCGTCGCCTGCATGAGTACTCCTACAGGCCTCCTACCGCCCACGAGATGCCATCCGGGGTTGTGGTACCAGCCACCAGGAGACGCACGGAGGAGCGGGCAGAGGCTTATGCAACAGTATAATGCAGAGCGGGGAATTGTCAAAGAGGTTGTTGAACCTCGTAAAGTCTACCACAGCCTTCTGGCAAAGGCTCCAAAAGCCGTACCACCCCTATGGGTTGAATCTACAGGCAGCAGG
>CAKZOY010000511.1 GCA_937138275.1 uncultured Chloroflexota bacterium | reverse complement strand
GAGGAGCGACTGCAGCGGCTGGAGGAGACCGTCCAGGAACTGGCCGAGGCCCAGCGGCGCGCGGAGGAGCGACTGCAGCGGCTGGAGGAGACCGTCCAGGCCCTGGCTGAAGCACTGACCCAATTAACCCGGCGCGTGGACCAGATGGGCCAGCAACTGGGCCAGTTGTCCAACCGGGTAGGTCTGGATATAGAAGTAGACGCCGAAGAAGTTTTGCGGGCCCTCGTGGAGGAAAAGGGGCTCCGGATGTTACAGGAGCCCATCGCTATCGCCGTGGACGGCGAGGTGGACCTGGCTGTACCGGTGGAGACGCCCGCGGGGGAGCGTTTCTGGATACTCGTGGAGGTTAAAGGCCGCCTGCGAAGGGCGGAACTGGGGGACTGGCTGCGCCAATTACGGCAACCGGCGTATCAGGAACGACTGCGCCAGGCGGGAGTGGAGAAGCCATATCTCCCCTATGCATTCGGGATGCGCATCTATCTCGGCGTGGAAGAGATGGCCCGGGAAGCGGGGGTGGGAGTCCTTACCTACCGCGGCGAGCGGGTCGCCCCGCGCCTGTGGGAGTGAAGGATGGACCGTCCACGAATCTCCATCGTTGCCCCGGTATTCAACGAAGAGGAGACCCTACCCGAGTTCTACCGTCGGGTGCGGGCGGTAATGGACGGCCTGGGTGAGCCCTGGGAACTGGTCCTGGTGGACGATGGCAGCACTGACGGCAGCCCCCGGGTCTGTCGGGAACTCCACGAACAGGATAAGCGGGTGCGGGTGGTGCGCTTCGCCCGCAACTTCGGCCACCAACTGGCGATCACCGCCGGAATGGATCACGCGCGCGGGGACGCAGTGGTCACCATAGATTCCGACCTGCAGGACCCGCCGGAAGTTATCCCCGACCTCATCGCCCGCTGGAGGGAGGGATACCACGTCGTCTACGGCGTCCGTTCGGAGCGGGAAGGGGAGACGTGGTTCAAACTCTTCACCGCCCGCCTCTTCTACCGCCTCATCGCCGCCCTCACCGACATCCGCATCCCGATGGAGGCGGGGGATTTCCGGCTGCTGGACCGACAGGTAGTAGAGGAGATGCGCCGGATGCGGGAGCACCGACGCTTCATCCGCGGGATGACCTCCTGGGTGGGCTACCGGCAGATCGGCGTCCCCTACCACCGCCATGCCCGTTTCGCCGGTCAGACCAAATACCCTTTCCGCAAGATGTTCCGCCTGGCGCTGGACGCCATCACTGGCTTCTCCGACGTCCCTCTGCGGCTGGCCTGGACGTTCGGAGCAGTACTGATCGGGCTGGGGGTGGTTCTGGGACTGGTTCTCCTGGGCCTGCGCCTGGCTGGGCAGGCGCCCCTGGCAGGCCAGGGGCTAATGTTTACCGCCGCCCTGGTTCTAAGCGGTGCCCAACTCCTCTTCCTCGGTATCCTTGGCGAATATATCGCCCGCATTTACGACGAAGTCCGCAACCGCCCCCTCTATACGGTGATGGAAGTCCTGGAAGAACCGGGCGCAGGAGAGAGCGATTAAACCGGGTTTGCGGTGGGCCGTGGACGTGCCCACCGCAAAATCTTTCAGAACGAGCATTTTTGCGCAACCTGCACCCCATCGGTTGTGTAGAGTATAGAGGGCAATTGTGAAACCCGCAACGGTGGTTTTCGCCTATAAGGCGGTGGTGCGGCTTTTTTCGGTATGGCTTCGGACAGTGAGTTGGCATGGATACCTTAGCCCTGTTTGATGAGCGGGAGTTCTCCCGCTGGATGAATCAAGCAGAACATACCCTGTCTTCCGCCCAGAGGGATGCCACAGAAGGGGATTACGGCTGGGCGTGTTTCAAAGCGCAGCAGGCAGCTGAGTACGCGGCGAAGGCTCTCCTGCGTGGCCTGGGCTTACCCGCCTTCGGCCATTCCGTGCTGGGTTTAGTTCGGGAAATCCGAGAGCAAGGATTGCCAGTAAGCGAAGATATAGACAGATATGCCCGGACGCTGGACCAGTACTACATTCCGCCGCGTTACCCAAATGCTTATCCTGAGGGAAGCCCTTTTGAATTCTACGATCGGGAAATTGCCGAGGAAGCCGTTGCGTTTGCCCGGGCGGTTCTGCGCACAGTGGAGGAGGCGCGGCAGTGCTTAAGGTAACAGAACAGAGGCGCAAGCAGCAAGAAAGGCTCGTAGCGATCGCCCGAACCTACGCCTGGAATTTGCGTCGGTTGCTGGGACCGCTCACCGCCATCCTCTACGGCTCGGTGGCCCGGGGGGATTTCAACCTGGGCAGCGATGTGGATATTTTGATTATTTCCGAAGAGTTACCTTCCGATCCCGTTCGGCGGACGGAATTGCTCTACTCCGTGGTGGAGCCACCGCTGGAGCCCAAAGGGTACACCCCAGAGGAATTTCGCGCACTCCTGAATAGACGCCATTCGGTTCTGATGGCGATGCTTCAGCCCCACATTGTGTTGATGGACGACCTGCAAATGACTCGGGAGGAAGGGTTCCCCTACCTCGTCCAGTCCCGCCTTCCGGAAGGAGACCGCTAAAAGCCTGGCGATGTTTAATGGGCTGGGCTTATGTCTGGATTTCAAGCATATATCAGGGAGATATAATGATAGAAAAGCGCAGGCGGCAAATCACTGCTTTCATCCCTTTGCTCATCCTCGCCCTCACCCTGATCCTGGCTCTCCCCGTCTCCGCCCAGAGCAAGACCTTCGTCTGGGAGCGGTTGGATGTAGAGATCGCGGTTTTCAATGACGGAACTTTCCTGGTCCAGGAGACCCAGGTTATCCGTTTTACTTCCGGCACCTTCACCTACGGCTACCGCGCGATCCCTGCGAACCGGTTGTCGGCCATAAGCGGCGTTCAGGTCTGGGAGGACGGTCAGGCCTGCGAGGTCTCGGTGACGAAAGAAGAGGGCGAGTACCAGATTCGCTGGATGATGCCCCAACCGCGCAGCGGTTCCCGCCACACGTATGTCCTTCGTTATATCGTTCACGGCGGCCTGCGCTACTACGAGGGCGGCGATCAACTCTGGTGGAAGGCCGTTTTCCCCGACCGCACGTTCCCGGTGCAGGCTTCTACGGTGACGGTTCGCCTGCCAGAGGGCGCGGTGGCGGAGAAGGCGGAAGCGTACTTCGCCGAGGCGACCGTCTCCGGCGTCGGAACGAACACGGTGGTCTTCACTGCGCAGGAGGTACTGGACCCGGGGCAGGAGATGGAGGTGCGGGTGCAGTTTCCGCACGGGGTGGTGAAAGGGAGCGCCGCTGCCTGGCAGCGGGCGGAGGACTTGAAGCCGATGATGGACCTGGGGCTGGGGGTTCTGGGAGCGCTTTTCACCATCGGCGGGCCGTTGTTTATGATACTATTGTGGTATGTGCGGGGGCGGGACCCGCACGTGGAACTCCCCACTGACTACCTGACCGAACCGCCGTCGGACGCGCCACCGGGAGTGGCGGGCGCACTGGTGGATGAGAAGGCCGATCTACAGGACGTTCTGGCGACGGTGGTGGACCTGGCCCGGCGCGGGTATCTGGAGATTGAAGAGCAGACCACGCGCCGCTTCACAGGCACTCCATCCGACTTCGTCTTCCGCCGGACTGATAAACCGGCCGATGACTTGCTGCCCTACGAACAGGTCCTGCTGAAAAAACTTGTGGGCCGAAAGGGAGAGCGCCGTCTGTCCAGTCTGAAGAACCAGTTCTACCAGGCGCTTCCCCAAATCCAGAAAGGGATATACGAACAACTGGTCCGGAGGGGCTATTTTCGTACCCGTCCAGATAAGGCGCGCGCCCGGTATGTCGGTTTGGGAACAGTTCTGCTGGTTCTGGTTTTCCTTGCTGGCTTCTGTGGGATCGGCACTTTGATACAGACCACCAGCGCGGTCATCTGCCCGGTCATCGGTCTGGGTCTAACAGCGATAAGTATGATGATTGCCGGGCAACATATGCCGGTCAAGACCCGTAAAGGGGCGGAGGAAGCAGCCCGCTGGCGCGCCTTCAAGCGATATCTGCAGGAGGTGCAGCGCTACACCGATGTGCGGGAGGCGACCGACCAGTTTGAGAAGTATCTGCCCTACGCCGTGGCCTTTGGCGTGGACCGCTCCTGGATCAATCGCTTCAGCCGGGTGGAGGGAATGCCTGCCCCCGCCTGGTATATCCCGGTGCCCACGTACACGGGCCAGCCGTATGGAGGGAGCAGCGTACGACCGCCGGGGCTGGCATCTCCGGCCGGTAGCCCCAGCGCGGCGATGCCATCGCTGGATGGTATGAGTCGGGGGTTGGGAGCCAGTCTGGACTCCATCTCCCGCGGCCTGGGCGCGATGCTGGATACCGCCGGGAGCGTCTTCGTCAGCACCCCCTCTTCCCGGGGCGGCGGTCGCGGCTGGAGCGGCGGCTTCGGTGGCGGCGGAGGAGGCGGCGGGGGCGGTGGTGGCGGCGGCGGTGGCGGTTTTGGATAAATTGCAGATTGCAAATTGCAGATTGCAAATTGCAGATTGCA